>JBEDEY010000117.1:0-3309 GCA_041175425.1 Bacteroidota bacterium
GCGAAGGACAGCTTGTCCTTTCAGCTGCCCAATTAACTCCAAAAGGAGAAAAGCCACTTTCCATCACGGACTTTACTTTTTCGCAGGACGAGAAAAAGCTGCTGCTCTACACAAATACCAAAAGTGTATGGCGCTTGCAAACCCAGGGTGATTATTGGGTGTATGAATTGGAAACTGGCCAACTCAAGCAAGTTGGGAAGTCCTTGCCTGAAAGTTCACTTCGCTTTGCAAAACTATCCCCAGATGGATCCCAAGTGGCTTATGTGAGCGAATTCAATTTGTATACGGAGAACTTGACTACAGGTCAAATTACCCCTTTGACCAAAGACGGTAACCGTAAATTAATCAACGGCACCTTTGACTGGGCTTATGAAGAGGAGTTTGCCTGCCGAGATGGTTTCCAATGGAGCCCAGACAGCAAGCGCATTGCTTTCTGGCAAATCGATGCAAATCAGATTCGAGATTATTACATGATCAATACCACTGATTCCATCTATTCCCAAATCATTCCCGTGGAGTACCCCAAAGTGGGGGAGTCTCCATCACCAGCGAAAATTGGTGTCATTGAACTCACCGGCCAAAAACTCACTTGGTTGAACATTCCTGGTGATCCACAGCAACATTACTTGCCTCGAATGGAGTGGAATTCAGCTGAACAACTATTGGTTCAACAGCTCAATCGCAAGCAAAACCACAGCAAAATCTTTAACATCCAGGTAAAAGAGAATACATCCAAGCTCATTTTTGAAGAGCAAGACGAAACTTGGATTGATGTGTTGTCCAGCTGGGAAAATACCTATGGGCTGACCTACAGACATGAGTTTAAGTGGATCAATGGAGGAAAGGAATTCCTATGGTTTAGCGAGAAGGATGGTTGGAGACACCTGTATAGGATTGATTTGACGGGGAAAGTAACACCGGTAACCCATGGAAATTACGATGTAATCAACCTCTTGCATTTCAATGAGAAAGAAAATCTACTCTATTTTCATGCTTCCCCAGACAATGCCACGCAGAAATACCTCTATAAAGCCAAATTGGATGGAAAAGGAACTGCACAACGGGTAACACCAGCGGATCTACCCGGAACCCATTCTTATACCATTTCACCCAGCGGAAAGTATGGCATGCACCAATTTTCCAACAGCTACACCCGACCAGCGAGCGAATGGATCAGCCTTCCTAAGCACCAGGCATTGGACGCCAGTCAGAGCATCGCATCCAAGTTGCCCAAGAATCAAGGCGAAAAAACCGTAGAGTTCTTTAAAATCAACACCGCAGATGGTACAGTAATGGACGGATGGATGGTCAAGCCTAAGAATTTTGATGCTACCAAGAAGTATCCTGTCTTGTTTATGGTATACACAGAGCCTTGGGGTGCCAATGTGAAAGACAGCTATGGGGTAGGGCGAAACCGCAACTACCAGGGAGATATGGCAGCCGATGGGTATATCTACATCTCCATCGACAATCGAGGTACACCTGCTCCTAAAGGTCGTGCTTGGCGAAAAAGCATTTACCGTAAAATTGGCCGTTTGAATATTTCAGACCAGGCTGAGGCTGCAAAACAAATCAGCCAATGGGATTTTGTAGATCCAACTCGCATGGCGGTTTGGGGACACAGTGGGGGAGGATCCGCTACCTTAAACCTTATGTTCCAATATCCTGGACTCTTCCAAACAGGCATATCCATGGCAGCAGTAGCCAATCAACTGACCTACGACAATATCTACCAGGAACGATACATGGGACTTCCGCAGGAGAACTTGGAAGATTTTGTGGCAGGATCTCCCATCACCCATGCCAAAAACCTACAAGGCAATCTCTTGTACATTCATGGCACGGGAGATGACAACGTACATTACGCCAATGCCGAAATGCTGATCAACGAATTGATCAAGCATGGGAAAATGTTTCAATTTATGCCTTATCCCAACCGCTCCCATGGTATCGGTGAAGGAGAAGGGACCACTACTCACTTGCGTATGGTGTATACCAATTTCTTAAAAACCTACTGTCCACCAGGAGGACGGTAAAACAATTCAATTTTCAAGGTTATGAACTCAAAATTTACCCAATCTATCCTAGCAGGAGCTCTAAGTTTCTTCTTGCTTCTTTCAAGTTCCGCAGTCGCACAATACAGTCGCGCTGATAGTTTGCGGGGTAGACTCGGCCCAGAACGAACTTGGTGGGACCTCAAACACTATGATTTGAGTGTAGAAATCATCCCATCCAAAAAATATATAAAGGGTTCAAATAAAATAAGTTATCAGGTAATAAATGAAGCGAAGCTATTACAATTAGACCTCCAAGAGCCTCTCGCTATTACCGCCATCACGCAAGGAGGGGAGTCCCTCGCTTACAAGAGAGAAGGGGCAGTATATTGGGTGACTTTATCCAAAAAACAAGTTCCAGGAGCCATAGAAGAACTTATTGTGCGATACGAGGGGACTCCCAAAGAGGCTGTTCGTCCACCTTGGGATGGAGGAATTACCTGGCAAAAGGATTCAAAAGGGCTTGATTTTATCGCGTCTTCCAACCAAGGCATCGGATCCAGCATTTGGTGGCCATTAAAAGACCATCCTGCGGACGAGGTTGATAGTTTGGACATGCATGTCACGGTGCCCAAAGGATTGATGGATATTTCAAACGGCCGTTTGGTTGAAATTGAAATAGGCAAAGACACGGATACCTTTCACTGGAAGGTAGTCAATCCCATCAATGACTATGGGGTGAATATCAATGTGGGCGATTACGTGCAGTTTGGTGAGAAATATGCGGGCGAAAAAGGGACGCTTGATATGGATTACTTTGTCCTACGGGAGAATTTAGAGAAGGCAAAAGTTCATTTTCAAGATGCTAGACGGATGATGCAAGCCTTTGAGCACTGGTTTGGGCCGTATCCATTTTATGAAGATGGATTTAAGTTGGTGGAAGCACCTTATTTGGGCATGGAACACCAAAGTTCGGTGACCTATGGCAACGGTTACCAAAATGGATACCGTGGTAGAGATCTCAGCGGAACGGGCTGGGGAATGAAGTTTGACTTCATCATCATCCACGAAGCAGGTCACGAATGGTTTGCCAACAACATAACCTACAAAGATGAGGCTGACATGTGGATCCATGAAAGCTTCACGAATTACTCCGAAAGCTTGTTTCTCGACTATCATTACGGCAAAGAAGCAGGTCAAGCCTATGTGCGGGGCACACGAATGAATATCGTGAACGATAAGCCCATTATTGGAGATTATGGAGTCAACCAGCGCGGATCTGGGGACATGTACTACAAGGGAGGCAATCTTTTGA
>JBEDEY010000118.1:0-8244 GCA_041175425.1 Bacteroidota bacterium
ATGCTATTCGGGTCCATGGGAACTTTAGCATTTTCAATTGTATTTTCAGAAAGCCTGGAATTAACAAATGAAGAAGCAATTATATTTTCTTCTTTGCTCGTTTATTCTGGATTAATGTTTATCGCTGCAGCTATTATTTTTAAAAGATAGAAGAAGCAATCAAATTGAAAAAATAGTTAAGGCTCCATTTTTTGAACATTTTTTTCTTCTCCCATGTTTCCACTACATGAAAACTGTCATTTGGATTGCAGGTAGCGTATTGATTCTAGGGGGAGTGATTTCTTTTTTCTCATTTAGATTCAAAGGTATCGAAACGCCGAACTATAAAGTAATCAAAACCCTGGGTGAGGTCGAAATCAGGGAGTATCCCCAACTAATTTTGGCACAGACCAAATTGGGGGGCAAGCGCTACGATTCCAATGGAAACAAGGGGTTCGGTGTAGTGGCCAACTATATTTTCGGCGGAAATCAACAGCAACAGAAGATTGCCATGACTTCTCCTGTCATCATGAACATGTCGGATACGGACGCTTCCATGTCTTTTGTAATGCCCAGCCAGTACCAACTATCGGACCTGCCAACTCCCAATTCAAAAGCAGTTTCTTTGGTAAAACAAGAGACAATGACGCTCGCAGTCTTGCGTTTCGGAGGATTCAGTTCTGACGAAAAAATAGCAAAATATGCTCAAATCTTGACCCAGGTGCTACAAGAAAAGAATATCACAACAAAGGGTTCCCTGCTGTACATGGGCTACAATGCCCCTTGGGATGTGATCAATCGCCGAAATGAGGTCGCCTTCCAAATTGATTCAATTCAAGAGTAGTTTTTTTTGAAGGGCCTAGTTTGGATACTTGAATTAGAGCCAGACGATAGACCGATTTTTGACTTGGACCAAGCCCAAATCCTCTGAAAAATCAATGCATAGACATTAAAAAAGGAGTTACAAAATAAATTGCAACTCCTTGGATAGCATGTCGGGGTGACAGGATTTGAACCTGCGACCACACGCCCCCCAGACGTGTACGCTACCGGACTGCGCCACACCCCGATGTGGAGGGCAAATTTAGAACTTTCTATAAATTTTTACAGCCGCTCCCTAAATTTTGCTCGCCTTGTAAACTAGTGCACTCATTTCAAAAACTAGATCGCTTTCCTCTTCAGACTATAGCCATTGGAGCGGATCTCGGGCCTTCTGAATCCATCTAAAAAAATCCAAAAATGCCTTGACTTTCAAACTTGGCAGAAAAGGGATTAATCGTATCTTTGCCGAATTATTTACAGAATCTAACACTGAATCCGACTAGTTTATGGAACAAGCGCTGATTTATTTAGTCCCTGCGCTGGGACTTGTAGGCCTACTCATCATGGCAATTAAGTCTGCCTGGGTGACCAAGCAGCCCACAGGAGACAAGAACATGGTGGAACTCTCCGGCTACATCGCCGATGGCGCCATGGCATTTTTGAAAGCGGAATGGAAAGTGCTTTCCTACTTCGCAGTGATTGCAGCCATCCTTTTGGCTTGGTCAGGTACACTAGTACCTACCTCTAGCCCCGTAATTGCCATTTCCTTTTTGATTGGCGCATTCCTTTCTGCCCTAGCTGGCTACATCGGAATGAAAATCGCTACCAAAGCCAACGTACGTACTACCCAAGCAGCACGCACGAGCTTGAAGCACGCGCTAAAAGTATCTTTCACCGGCGGATCTGTCATGGGTCTTGGTGTTGCTGGCCTTGCCGTTTTGGGTCTTGGTTCCCTATTCATTGTATTTTACCAACTCTATGTGGTATCGGTAGGTGCCGGTGTCAATGGAATTGAAATGGAAAAAGCACTTGAAGTGCTTGCAGGCTTCTCTCTTGGAGCGGAATCCATCGCACTTTTTGCCCGTGTGGGTGGTGGTATTTACACCAAAGCTGCTGACGTAGGAGCTGACCTAGTAGGTAAGGTAGAAGCAGGTATCCCTGAGGATGACGTGCGTAACCCAGCTACCATCGCCGACAACGTAGGTGACAACGTAGGTGACGTAGCCGGTATGGGCGCCGATCTTTTCGGTTCTTATGTGGCCACTATCCTTGCTACCATGGTTTTGGGACGTGAAATCGTATCCGTAGACAACTTTGGCGGTATCGCCCCAATCCTATTGCCAATGGTATTGGCAGGACTTGGTATCATCTTCTCCATCATGGGAATGGCCTTCGTGACCATCAAGGATGACAAGGGAGATGTGCAGAAAGCATTGAACATGGGTAACTGGTCTTCCATCGTGTTTACCGGTATCGCTTCTTTCTTTATTGTGAAGTACATGCTTCCTGAGACGCTTTCCATCCGTGGGTATGAGTTTACCAACATGGATGTATTCTATGCAATTATCCTAGGCCTTGTAGTAGGCACCTTGATGTCCATCATCACCGAATATTACACCGCCATGGGCAAGCGCCCAGTGCTTTCTATCATCAAGCAGTCTGCTACCGGACACGCGACCAACATCATCGGTGGTCTTGCAGTAGGTATGGAGTCTACCGTACTTCCTATCCTGGTTTTGGCAGGTGGTATCTATGGAGCCTACGAATTTGCTGGTTTGTACGGAGTAGCAATCGCTGCTGCGGGTATGATGGCTACTACTGCGATGCAGTTGGCAATCGATGCCTTCGGACCTATTGCAGACAACGCAGGTGGTATTGCTGAAATGAGCCAGCTTCCTGAAGAAGTTCGTGGCCGTACCGACATCTTGGATGCGGTAGGTAACACCACTGCAGCTACAGGTAAGGGTTTTGCCATCGCTTCAGCCGCATTGACTTCATTGGCTTTGTTTGCAGCATTCGTGGGCATTGCAGGCATTGACGCAATTGATATTTACAAAGCTGACGTACTCGCTGGACTATTTGTGGGCGGCATGATTCCATTTATCTTCTCTTCCCTAGCCATCGCTGCAGTAGGTAGAGCGGCCATGGACATGGTTAACGAAGTAAGACGCCAGTTTCGTGAGATCCCAGGCATCATGGAGTACAAGGCCAAGCCTGAGTACGAGAAGTGCGTAGAGATCTCTACCAAAGCTTCTATCCGTGAGATGATTGCTCCTGGAGCGATCGCTTTGATTTCTCCAATCATTGTTGGATTTATCTTCGGTCCAGAAGTACTAGGAGGCATGCTTGCAGGGGTTACCGTATCAGGAGTATTGATGGGTATGTTCCAGTCCAACGCCGGTGGCGCATGGGACAATGCGAAGAAGTCCTTCGAAAAAGGAGTAGAAATCGATGGAGAGATCTACTACAAAAAATCTGAACCACACAAGGCATCCGTTACTGGTGACACAGTAGGCGATCCATTCAAAGATACCTCTGGTCCATCGATGAACATCTTGATCAAATTGATGTCTATCGTAGCCTTGGTCATTGCACCACACATTTCTGAAAAACCTCATGGAGAGGCAGCTGAAACAGCGCTAATCAACAAAGAGGTGAAGAAGGAAATCAAGATGGTGGAT
Source organism: Bacteroidota bacterium (assembly GCA_041175425.1). GTDB lineage: Bacteria > Bacteroidota > Bacteroidia > Cytophagales > Cyclobacteriaceae > Algoriphagus. Next base: position 3,483 of record JBEDEY010000118.1, read on the forward strand.
GGCAAGGAAGTCGTGACCGAAACCATCACCATTACCAAGTAAAAAATAAGTCACCCGCTCATTTTTTAAAAGACTCTCCCGAGAAGGAGAGTCTTTTTTTGTGGGGTTTTGTTGGTTGATTTTTTTTAAAAATGTAGCGCACCTCCGGAGCGCTCCCTAAATTGATTTTCCTATTTTTCTATTAATATATTGCCCACTCTGGGGCAAGATTGCCAAAGTTATTTTATTCATGATTTCCTTGAACAACTAAAAACTGCTCCGGAGGAAGTTTACCCCGCAGCATTGCGGGGCATTATGTTAATAGAAAGAAGAAAAGAATAAAGTCAGGCGTGCTCCGGAGGAGTACAATTATTTGGAATTGTCTAAGGCAGATTCGAGATTAGAAATCAGTTTTTACACCAGACAAACGGAAAACAAAACCATGAACTTGTTGACTAGAATTCCAACTAGTTAAGGTTCTCGTTAAATGGCATTATCTTGCTTCTAGTTCCTCGTAAGAATTGTACCAAGCCCCTTTCTCTCGGAAGTATGCTCCAACTTTCAGCACTACATCATATCGCAATTATTTGCTCGGATTATGCCCTTTCCAAAAAGTTCTATACCCAAGTCCTTGGATTCAAACCGATTAGGGAAATTTACCGAGCCGAAAGACGTTCCTACAAGTTGGATTTGGAACTTAACGGAACCTACCTAATCGAGCTTTTTTCTTTTCCTGATCCTCCCAGTCGAGTCACTGGACCGGAGGCCTGTGGACTTAGACATTTGGCTTTTGCCGTTGCGGATATTCAAAATGAAGTCGAAACTTTGACTAACTTAGGAATTAAGGTAGAACCCATTCGGGTAGATGAACATACAGGGAAGAAATTCACTTTTTTTTCGGATCCGGATCAGCTGCCAATTGAACTTTACCAAATCTGACAATGGCTGAAAATAAGACTCAACCCACAACTGCTTCCGTAGATGCGTATTTGCTCTCCACTGCTGCTCCAAAAATGAGAGAAGATGCGATGGTACTCAAAAAAATCATGGAAGAAGAGACTGGAGAGAACGCCGTGATGTGGGGGGAGTCGATTGTGGGCTTTGGTACCTACAAATACCATTACCCAAGCGGTAGAAAAGGGGAATTTCTGATTGCTGGCTTTTCTCCCAGAAAGGCAGCCATTTCTCTCTATTTAATGGCCTGTATGGAGGCAAAGTTCGAGAACCTTTTTGCCCAATTAGGCCACTATAAAACAGGTGCTTCCTGCGTTTACATCAAAAAGCTTTCGGATGTGAATGAAACAGTCCTACGTGAACTCATCAAACAGTCTTTCAATTTTATGAAGGAAAAATATCCTTCTTGAAAAAAATCTAGTAGTATCTTCACCCCATGCGTTGGTCGATTGATTTTCCCATTCCTGCTTCCCCTTTTCCCATCAGCCACTCTTCCAAAGTGGTCAGCCTGGGATCCTGCTTTGCGCAAACCATCGGCAGCAAGATGCAAGCAGCAAAATTTGAGGTGCTCATCAATCCCTTTGGAACGCTTTTTCATCCGCTCAATTTGGCCGAACTCCTCCAACTAGCGATTCCTGCTGCACCCATGTATCCAGCGGGAATAGTGGAGCGAGAAGGTGTTTTTGTGCATTACAAGGCTCATTCTGACGTGAAGGGTGCCACGGTAGCTGAATTGGAGGAGAACTATACCCAGCAGCTACTACTCCTGCATCATTCCCTGAAGAAGGCTACCCACCTGGTACTCACCCTAGGTACCGCCTGGCTTTACCGCCATCGGGAATTAGGGAAGGTGGCCAACTGTCACAAACAACCCGCAGCCCTCTTTGAAAAAAAGCTCTCCAGCTTGGAAGAACTGGAAACTGGATTACGACCGGTCTTGAGGATGCTAACTCAGCTGCATCCCGACCTGCAAATCATCTTGACCCTCAGTCCTGTTCGACATACCAAAGAGGGGATCGCTGAAAATCAGTTGAGCAAAAGTCTGTTGCGCGTCCTATGTGGCCAGCTAGAGCAACAGCTGGAGGCGGTCACTTACTTTCCCGCGTACGAGATCTTAGTGGACGAGCTTCGCGATTACCGCTTCTACAAATCGGATCTGGTACACCCCTCGGAAGAAGCAGAAAACTACATCTGGGAAAAGTGGCAGCAGTTTAGTTTCAGCCCAGAGACCCAGCAAAAGGTAGCCGAAATTCAAAAAATACAACTCGAACTGGCCCACCGTTCCTTCAATCCCGATTCCGAAGCGCATCGAAAGTTTCTCCAAACTTTACTGGGCAAACTGGAACGGCTCCATGGGGAATTTGATTTTTCCGTGGAAATCCAAGAGGTGAAATCCAGACTGGAACGCTAAGCGCTCTACCCAAACCAGAAATTTCAAATGTCCGCCAACCGACTCCTTCATTCCCAAAGTCCCTACCTGCTGCAGCATGCCCACAATCCCGTGGATTGGTACCCCTGGGGTCCAGCCGCTTTGACGCGAGCAAGTGAAGAAAACAAACCCATCCTGGTATCCATCGGCTACTCGGCCTGCCACTGGTGTCACGTGATGGAACGGGAAAGTTTTGAAGATACTGCCACTGCGGCACTGATGAACGAGCACTTTGTCTGCATCAAAATTGATCGGGAGGAGCGCCCCGACCTAGACAATATCTACATGGATGCCGTGCAGGCCATGGGACTTCAGGGAGGTTGGCCCCTCAACGTCTTTTTGATGCCCAACCAGAAGCCTTTCTATGGAGGCACCTATTTCCCGAACAGCAAGTGGAAGCAGCTCCTAGGGAGCATTGCCGATGCATACGCTGTCCATGCGGATCAGTTGGCAGAAAGTGCCGAGGGATTTGGGCGGAGTCTCAACCGCAAGGAAACAGACAAATACGGCATTCAAGCCGAAGAAGGGGACTTGGACCCGGACGAATTGGTGGAAGTCATCACCAAACTTTCCGCTCAGTTTGATCCGGAATGGGGAGGGATGAACCGTGTTCCTAAGTTTCCCATGCCCGCCATCTGGCACTTTGTTCTCGATTATGCGCTCCTCGCTTCACGTGAAGATCTGAAGCAGTCCGTATTTTTTACCCTCCAAAAAATGGGGATGGGAGGGATCTACGATCACCTTCGCGGGGGATTTGCCCGCTACTCCGTCGATGGCGAATGGTTTGCCCCCCACTTTGAAAAGATGGGCTACGACAACGGGCAGCTACTCGAGCTCTACGCCAAAGCCTATCAGGTCAGTCAAGATCCCTTTTACCTGGAAAAAGTGCGGGAAACCAAAGATTGGCTACTTGCCGAGATGATGCAAGAGGAAGGTGGTTTTCACGCAGCCCAAGATGCAGACAGCGAAGGGGTAGAAGGGAAGTTTTATACCTGGACTGCGGCCGAACTGCAGGAACTGCTCGGGGCGAATTTTAGCTGGTTTAGTAGTTTGTATTCCATCACTCCAGAAGGCAATTGGGAGGAAGGGGTCAATATCCTTTTCCAAGTGGAGTCCTACGAGCAAGTGGCCAAGGAGCAGGGCATTCCTCTCGAAGATTTTCTCCAAAAGCTCGCAGTTGTAAAAAACCAGTTGCTTCAGCACCGCAACCAACGGATCTATCCAGGCAAGGACGACAAGGTTCTGGCTGGCTGGAATGGATTGCTGGATGCCGGTTTGATTCAAGCCTACCTCGCCTCCGGAGAGGAGGAGTATTTGGAGCTTGCCCTACGCAACCTAGATTTTGTGCAAGTCAAACTCTTTCAAGCTGGGATCTTGTACCGCAGCTACAAAAATGGGCAGGCTTACACCCCCGCTTTTTTGGAGGACTATGCAGCCTTGATTCGAGCTTCCTTGATGGCCTTTTCGGCAAGTGGATTGACTCGACACCTCAGCTTTGCACAAACGCTAGCAGAGGTGGTTTTGGCACGTTTTTACGATGCAGAAGATGGGTATTTTTATTTCAGTGACCCCACTGCAGAAAAATTGATTGCCAACAAAAAAGAACTCTTTGACAACGTCATTCCTGCTTCAAACTCCATCCTTGCTCGCAGTTTACATCAACTTTCCCTGCTTACCTACCAGGAGAATTATGGAAAAATTGCGGCGCGCATGTTGGGGGGGATGAAGGAACTGGTGCTGAAAGAACCTGGCTTTTTGTGCAATTGGGCTAACTTTTACCTGGAGAGCCTCGTGCCTACGGCAGAGATTGCCATTGTGGGTAGGGGAGCAAAAGAAAAAGCCCTGGCGCTGCTGGCAAATTACCTGCCTAATGCAGTGGTCGCTTGGTCCGAATCTCCGACAGCTAGCGTCCCTCTTCTGGAAGGAAAACTGGGGGATGCCGATGGAAATGCCTTAATTTACGTATGTGTAAATCGCAGTTGCCGCAGACCGGTGGCCACTGTCGAGGAAGCACGTGCATTGGTACCTCAGTTAAACTAATTTGGTGGACACGCTATTTCCGGACTATACTTTTTCAGAGACTGAAGGCGAATCTCAATTCGTCGATGTCATCTTGCCGGTACCCATTCCCCGAATGTTTACCTACAAGGTACCCAAGCCGCTTCAGCCTTTGCTGCAGATTGGCTGTCGGGTCTTAGTGCAGTTTGGGAAGAAAAAAGTGCTCACCGGCATCATCGGTCGGGTACATCAGAGTCCTCCACAGGCATACGAGGCCAAGCCCGTGTTGGATCTGCTCGAGGAGCAGCCCAGCGTCAATCCCCTCCAAATTCGGTTTTGGGTGTGGATGGCTTCTTACTACTGTTGCCATATCGGAGAGGTGATGGGTGCTGCCCTCCCTTC
>JBEDEY010000119.1:0-10240 GCA_041175425.1 Bacteroidota bacterium
AATCGGTACCGTAGGCGCTGCTGTAGCGTACCTTGAGGCTAACGTAAAATAAACAGTATTCAAATTCATTTCTATGAATTTAAAAAGAGTAGTAGTAACGGGCATAGGTGCACTCACACCGATTGGTAATACCAAAGACGAGTTCTGGAAAGGATTAGCCTCTGGTGTGAGTGGCGCCGCGCCCATTACTCATTTTGATGCCTCCCTCTTCAAAACCCAGTTTGCCTGCGAACTAAAAAACTTTGACGTCGAACAATTTATCGAGCGCAAAGAAGCACGCAAAATGGATCCCTTCACCCAATATGCAATGGTTGCCGCTGAGGAAGCCATGGGTGATTCAGGACTAAACCTTGAAACCCTTGACCTTGCTAGAGCAGGTGTGATTTGGGGATCAGGCATCGGCGGAATCAAAACCTTCCAAGACGAAGTAACCGCCTTCAATCAGGGAGATGGAACTCCTAGATTCAATCCCTTCTTTATTCCAAAAATGATTGCCGACATCGCTGCGGGTTTTATTTCCATCAAGTATGGATTTAGAGGCCCTAACTTTGTCACTGTTTCCGCTTGTGCTTCTGCCACAAATGCCTTAATTGATGCCTTTAACCTCATCAGATTAGGTAAAGCAGATGTATTTATCAGTGGTGGATCCGAGGCTGCCGTTACCGAATCTGGTATCGGAGGATTCAATGCCATGAAAGCCCTTTCCCAACGAAATGATTCTCCTGAAACTGCTTCCAGACCTTTTGACAATGACCGTGACGGTTTTGTCTTGGGTGAAGGAGCTGGTGCTCTGATCCTAGAGGAACTAGAGCATGCCAAAGCACGAGGAGCAAAAATATACGCCGAGTTGGTCGGTGGCGGCATGACCGCGGATGCCAACCACATCACTGCTCCTCATCCTGAAGGATTGGGCGCGAGCAGTGTCATGAAAATTGCCCTCGAAGATGCAGGTCTTCAACCAGAGCAAATTGATTACATCAATGTGCATGGTACCTCTACTCCACTGGGTGATGTGAGTGAAACCAAAGCCATCCAACAAATTTTTGGTGAGCACGCCTACAAAATGAATATCAGCAGCACCAAGTCCATGACAGGACACCTCCTAGGGGCTGCAGGAGCCATTGAAGCGATTGCATGCATCCTCGCGATGCAGCACAGCCTTGTACCCCCTACGATCAACCATTTTACGGATGACGAGGCATTCGACCCAAGGCTCAACCTGACGTTCAATACCCCGCAGGAAAGAGAAATTAACTACGCGCTTAGTAATACCTTCGGATTTGGCGGGCACAACTGCTCGGTCATTTTCAAAAAATACAACTGATCCGCGTGAAGCTCTTTCAGCGATTAGGAATTCACTCCCTCTTTTTTAGTACAAAAGACAAACAGCTTGCTACCTCGATTCAATTGATTCTAGGTAGCAAGCCTTTTAATTTGTCCCTGTATCGACTGGCACTTACCCCAGCAGGCTTGGGCGAAGAAACCGATAAAGGATTCCGTAAATCCAATGAACGACTGGAATTTCTAGGGGATGCAATTCTCGGAGCCGTGATCGCTGAATATTTATTCAAAAAATACCCCTACCGTGACGAAGGTTTTCTAACGGAAACTCGATCAAAATTGGTCAACCGGGAAACACTCAATGAAGTCGGAATAAAGATTGGCTTAAAAAAAACCTTGCAACAGGTCGTCGATAATCGGCAATTTGTAGGAAATAAATCCCTGTATGGAGACATCCTTGAAGCTTTTTTGGGAGCCATTTACCTGGATAGGGGCTATGCCTTCACTAAAAAATTAATCCTTCAGCGGATTCTCATCCACATGGATTTGGAAGGCATGGTCACCACCGTATCCAATCACAAAAGTAAGCTCATTGAATGGTCTCAGCGGGAAGGAAACCAAGTTGAATTCAAGGTTGTTCATGTGAACAGCAATCAACGTTACAAAGAATTTGTGATAGCTATAGTGGTCAATGGAGAATCCATAGCTCAAGGCAAGGGCGAAACCAAGAAAAAAGCCGAACAAGAGGCTTCAAAAAATGCTTGTGAATACCTACAGATCACGCGTTGACCAACTGATTAGACCGATTAATCGATGGATGCATTAAAAATTGCTGGAGCGACTCTGAATCAAACTCCTCTCGATTGGAAGGGGAATTTTGAGCGCATTGTCCTCGCAATTCAACAAGCACGTGCAGCACAAGTGGAGCTACTTTGCTTTCCGGAGCTCACCCTCACTGGATATGGAGCGGAGGACCTTTTTCTAAGCCCCTGGTTTGCTGAAAAAGCCAAACTACAACTCGAGCAGCTTCTACCCCATAGCCACAACATTACCTTGGCTGTTGGCCTGCCTATCCGATTGGAAAACAAGGTATACAACACCATGGCAATCCTTGAAAATGGTGCCGTAAAAGGCATTGTTGCCAAGCAATTTATGGCCATCGATGGCGTTCACTATGAATTCCGATGGTTTACGCCTTGGCCTGCCTCTCAACAAACGACGGTTGAAATCAATGGTGAACAAATTCCATTTGGGGATTTAACCTTCAATTTAAAAGGAGTACACTACGGATTTGAGATTTGTGAAGATGCATGGAGAGGTGAAGCTCGGCCTGGATACCGACTTTGTGAACGGAAAGTGGATTTGATTTTCAATCCAAGCGCCTCACATTTTGCGATGAACAAGACCCTAGAGCGGAAAGCATTGGTTTCCAAAAGCTCCACGATGTTCAACTGCTACTATTTTTATGTCAATCTACTTGGCAATGAAGCAGGTAAAATGATTTTTGATGGAGAGATTTTGCTCGCCAAAGATGGAGCCATACTCGGTAGAAATCAATTGCTCTCCTTTGAATCAGTTCAGGTATGCGCCTTCACACTTGAAAACAAACCACAACATACCGCCCCCATTCAATCCAAAGAATGGGAATTTGTACAGGCATCAAGCCTTGCACTATTTGATTACCTCAGAAAAAGTAAAGCCAAAGGATTTGTTCTCTCACTTTCCGGAGGGGCAGACTCTTCGACCATCGCGGTGCTCGTAGCCGAAATGGTACGTAGAGGCATTCAAGAACTTGGTGTGGACGGATTTATTTCCAAGATTGGGCTACCGCTCACGGCAAGCACGAATGACCCCGAGAAAAGCTTGGTCAATCAGCTCCTAACCACGGCCTACCAAGGCACGAAAAACTCTTCAGTAGCCACCTTTAACTCTGCCAAAGCATTGGCTGATAGCCTAGGTGCAACGTTTGTGAGTTGGTCCATCGAGGAAGAGGTCCAATCCTACACACAAACCATCGAAGGCGTGCTGGGAAGGGCGCTTACCTGGGAGCAGGACGATATCAGTTTGCAGAATATCCAAGCACGCACACGCTCACCCATCATTTGGCTTTTGGCCAACCTAAAAAACGCCCTGCTTCTATCCACCTCCAATCGAAGTGAGGGAGATGTGGGCTATGCGACCATGGATGGAGACACGAGTGGAAGTATTTCACCGATCGCAGGAGTAGACAAGGATTTTGTAATTCACTGGTTGCAGTGGGCAGAGAAAAATTTAGACCGTCCGGGGCTTCGTGAAGTGAATGCGCTTACCCCTACGGCCGAACTTCGACCTCAAGAGCGAAGTCAAACGGATGAAAAAGACCTGATGCCCTACTCGTTGCTCGTTGAAATCGAACGGTTGGCAATCCGAGACCGGCGTTCACCACTCGAGGTATTTGTAGCGCTTCGAAAAAAAAATGAGTTTACAGAGGCAGAATTGAAGGAATATATTAAAAAATTCTTCCGACTTTGGTCTCGAAATCAATGGAAAAGGGAGCGCCTTGCCCCCTCCTTCCACTTAGATGATTTCAATGTCGACCCCAAAACCTGGTGCCGATTCCCCATCCTCTCTGGAGGATTTGAAGAAGAGTTAAACCAATTAGATCAGAATTAAGCATGCTTTCATTCCTTTTAAGCTTCATTGTTTGGGATCCTAGCCCCACGATTTTCGAGGGAGTTGATCGCTTCAGATGGTATGGTTTACTTTTTGCCTTGGGATTTATCATCTCCCAGCAAATCTTGGTTTACCTATTCAAGAAAGAAGGAAAAGACCCTGCCTTAGTGGATAAGCTCACCATCTACATGGTTTTGGCTACCATTATAGGTGCACGTTTAGGACATGTTCTGTTTTATGAGGCAGAAAAATACCTGAGCAACCCAATTGATATTCTTAAAATTTGGGAAGGTGGATTGGCATCACATGGTGCTGCAATTTCTATCCCAATTGCGCTCTGGATCTATTCCAAGCGAAATCAGGGGCAGCGCTACCTCTGGGTTGTAGATCGAATTTTAATCGTGACCGCGATGACTGGTGCACTGATCCGCATGGGTAATTTGATGAACTCTGAAATTGGCGGGAAAGACACCAACTCAGACACGGGAATCGTCTATGCCCGAGATACTGAAGAACTTTTGAGCACTCTCCGCGTACCCATCGAATCCATAGAAGCCTACAAACCTACAGATCGAGAAGCCGAAATAAAGGGTACTGGTATTGTTCCAGTAAATTTCGAAATGGTAATTACCAAAGGAAGTTATACCAAAGAGAGTTTGGAATCCATCCTTTCCCAAGACATCAAGTATGCACTTACGCAGTTTAATTCATCCAAAGAGTTTCTAGCTGAGCCACTGAACACCCCTCTCCAGCTTGAAGTCAAAGAGCAGGCAACTAATTACCTCGTCACCGTTAAAACCCTTGGACGAGTAAAATACCCCACTCAGATCTTCGAAGCAGCAAGTTATTTCTTGACTTTCCTACTGCTGCTTAGCCTGTGGATGAAGTACAAATCCAAACTCCCAGATGGGTTACTTTTTGGCCTATTTTGCATTCTGGTGTTCGGATCACGTTTTGTTTGGGAATTTTTAAAAGAAGTTCAAGTGGACTTTGAGCAATCCATGCAGTTGAATATGGGGCAACTCCTGAGTATTCCACTCGTTACTTTAGGATTGATCCTAGTGATTCGAGCCTTAAAAAAGGGAAGTCCACAAGCTGATTAAGGCACAGGATCGTGGCCATGTCCACCCCAAGGGTGGCATCTACCGATTCGCTTGAGGCCCAGTAGCCCTCCTTTGAGTACACCATGCTTGAGGATGGCTTCTTTCATGTACTGGCTGCAGGTAGGGCTGTATCGGCAGCTTGCTGGGAAAATTGGTGAAATCACATATTGGTAGACCAGTACAGGAAATATGGCTATCTTTCGGAGGTAGGTCTTGAACATAGTGCTTACCATTTTGGTCTAACATGCAACGATTGGAGCAAATTTACCGGTATAAATTTTCTTTCTCCCAGTTTTTATTTTTCCTGCGCACATTCTTTGTAGGAGCTGGGGTATACCTTTTTTCATCTCCAATTCAGGCTCAAGATAGTCTACCCACTACAGAAGCTCCATTACAAGTTCGGGTCAACTCCATCTACATCATCGGAAACGAAAAAACAGAGAAGGAAATCATTTTAAGGGAATTGGACTTTGTGACCAATTACAGCTACGATTGGGATACCTTTCTGGGTATCCTCAAGGCCGATCAACAGAAAATTTTCAACCTCCGTCTCTTCAATGAAGTAGAAATCACTCCACTGCGCACGGGCCCAGAAGAAGTGGAAGTATTGATTGCCGTCAAAGAACGTTGGTACATTCTCCCATCGGTGATTTTTCAACTAGCCGACAGAAACTTCGCGGAGTGGTGGACTAACCAGGGTCGGGATTGGTCACGTGTAAACTATGGGCTAAAAATCAATCATGCCAATGTGGGGGGCAGAAATGAAAAATTACGATTCTCAGGTCAGCTTGGCTTCACCAAAGGCCTTGAGTTCATTTATTCCAAACCTTACATCGATCGGCAACAAAAGCATGGGCTTTCTTTTCAGCTCAGCTACCGGGATCAGAAAACTGTTCCAATCGGCTCCAAAAACAATCGCCAACTATTTTACACCTCGCCTCTGGAAGAAGTATTGCGAAAAAACTTCGCCACAGCACTTCGTTACTCGTTCCGACGCACCTTTTACAACTTTCACCTGCTTACCTTAGGCCACAGCACTACCTGGGTATCTCCAAAGGTTCTGGAGCAAAATCCCAAGTATTTTCTTCAGCCAGGCAACCGACTTTCCTATTCCTTTTTTCAGTATTCCTTTTTGCATGACAAGCGTGACAACATTGCTTATGCCACCAAAGGGGAATTGCTGCAGTTGACCGCAACGAAATATGGCCTCTTCTCAAAAAAGAATTTGTATGAATTGGAACTCAATTTAACGGCTAACAAATACATCACTCTTGGAAAAGGGTTTCATTTTGCCTCAGGACTGAGTGCAGGGTGGTTTACAAGTCCCAACCAGCCTTATACCCTTGTTCGAGGCATTGGCTACTCTCCTAACTTTATTCGCGGCTACGAACTCAATGTCATCGAAGGACAGCAATTGGTGGTGCAAAAAAACAGCTTGCGCTTTAAACTGATCGACACCAGTTTTGACCTTTCCAAAGCCATCTACAACGACCAATTCAATACCCTACCCTTGAGTATTTACCTGAGTGGAAACTTTGACCAGGGAGCGGTACGGGATCGAAATCGAATTCCAGAAAACCTGGCACTGACCAATCAATACCTATTTGGCTATGGAGCCGGTATTGACCTTGTCACTGGCTATGATGCCGTGTTCCGATTTGAATATTCCATCAACAAGCAGGGCTTGGGCAACTTTTTCTTCAATATTAGGGCTCCATTTTAAGTTTGCTGGTTGAGCCAATTGCATAATTGCAGCTAATCCTATTGGTTATTTCTCGGTCTTTATTTCCCTAATTGATAGTTCGATCTGAAATTTGATAGTTGCCTTTAATGCCGCAAAAACTCTCAGTAAGGTATCCATGGTCACATTGCTCACATTATTTTCTAGTCGTGAAATTTGGGCTTTTTGTACCCCAATGAGCTTGCCTAGCTCCTCTTGCGTCAAGTTTCGTTGTTGTCGGGTTTGCTTTATCGCTTTTCCGATAATGTCAAGTTGAAGCTCGTATTCAAAAACATCCCGGTCGGATGTTCCTCGCTCACCTATGAGCTTGTCTTGAACTTGATCTAAGGTGTATGTTTTCATTTCTTTTGATTTTCATAATGTTTTCTTTCTAAACCAGTTAAAAATTCAAAAGCCTCCTCTAAAAACAGGATTTCAAAATAGTTCTTCATAAGTTAAAAAAATTAGGTGAAGGAAGTTAGAAATAGTTTCGTTATAAAGAAACTTTTTTAAGACTTCTTTTACGATATAAAAAGATTAAAACTTCTCCTCAACCCCGAGTCCAAATAGCGCGAAATCATACTTCACAGGATCTAGTGGATCGAAGGATCGAAGCACTTGGGTGAGTTCCACTGCAGTACCCCAGTCCGTTTGCTTGCGGGTAATCAATCCGAGTTTCCTTCCTACCCGATCCACATGCAAGTCACATGGACAGATGAGTTGGGCAGGGCTAATCTGCTTCCAAATACCAAAATCTACTCCCTGCTGATCCTGACGTACCATCCAACGCAGGTACATGTTGATCCGCTTGCATGCCGAACGTGTAGCGGGAGAGGAAATATGCTTTTTGGTTCGGCCAGGTGCATCCTCCAAACTAAAGAAAAATCGTTGAAACTGAATGAGCATGGATTCCATACTGTCAATAGCTCCAGTGTGCCCGATCAGGAAAGCCTTTTCCAAACTATCTTCATGCCGGTAGAACCAAGATAAAAAGTGAATAAAGTAAAGGGCATCCACCTCATTGAAGGTTCGGTGTTTAAAGCCGAGAACCACTTTCAAATCCCCCTCAGTATGGTTGAGCATGAAATCATGGGGAGCATTGTCCATGCACGCAAGGAGCTCATTGCATTTATTAAGGATGGTTTTCCGTTGTCCCCAAGCTAGGATCGCTGCAAAAAAGCCTGCGATTTCAATGTCTTGTTTTTTAGAAAATCGATGCGGGATGGAAATGGGATCTAACTCAATGAAATTTGGTCGATTGAATTGAGCTACCTTTTCATCCAAAAAATCTTTGATGCGCTGGTTCATAGCTGTACGACCCGCTCCCCTCCTTGGGTACCATCAAACCATTTGAATACCAATTCACCGTCTTTTTCTTCGGCAAGGTGCCAGTCAAAACAACTGATTTGGGTTAGGGTACGAATGCTATCCAATTCTGGATCATAGAGGCAAATATCAAAATCAGGAAGAGCAGTAGATTCTAAGGTATTCCATTTCTCCAAAATACACCCCTGCTCAATGATGCGTACTTTTTTTCCAAAAACATGTTCACTCAAAACGGTGGGAACTCCATCTTTTCGTCTCAGCCTCACTCCTGCCGGGCCAAAAAGAATTTGTTTTTCCACTTTTGCCTCCAGCAAATCATTTGTGTTTGGGAGCGTCTCCCAAGCTGATTCTACCAATTCCCCACTTTTAGAGTCTGGCCTCAAGCGAGTCAAGCCCTGAGAAACCTTCGAAAATAAAAAAGTAAACCCAATGAATAGCAATCCAAAACTTGCCAAAATGGGATAAGAAAGCACAAAAATGCCGTTCCAAATGAATCGGAAAACATGATGAAAGAACAGCTGGATTTTCGACATGAAAAATCAGTAGGGAAGCTTACTTGAAATGAAAAAGGCAAATCACAACATCCCCCAAAAAATGAAGGATGGATCTCAAATTTTAATACAAGATCTCAACAGGGAACCGATTATTGACCCCTTTCAATTGCTCGAATGCCGCTTGAGAAAGTTTGATCAGCACTTTAGCGTTATCTCCAGTCTCAGGCAATACGCCTACCACCCGCGCAAAGATGGTGAGGTCATTTTCCTCATTTTTCACGCGAATCACGCTACCTACGGGTGCATTACGGTGGAGTACGAGGTACTTTTTGTTTGCTTCGGTGCCAGGAATAACCTCCGCCAAACCAGACTCTTTTGTATTGGTGAATCCACTTGAGGGATTTGTCGAGGTGTTTGTTATTGTTGTTTCTTGCTTCGGTTCTGCTGCAGTAACGGTGGGTTCACTTTTTACTTCACCTACCACAGGGACAGTTACCGATTCTGTAGCAGCTCGGCCTACCTTAATCGATTGGCCTACTTTCAAATTATTTGAAGTAAGCGCATTCCACTGAATCAATTCCTCAATAGAAGACCCATACTGTTTGGAAAGGGAAAATAAAGATTCACCAGCCTTTACGGTATGTGAACTCCATTCCCCCGTAGCTGTTGCGGTTGAAACCTTTGTGGAAACAAAGACTACTTCCTTATTTTCATTGGGAGCCTCAGCTTTTTGATCAGCAACTTTGGGTTCTTCTTTTTTCACTTCCTCCTTCACCGCTGTACTGGCCGCCAAAGTTTCTGTTTTGGGCTCATTATTTTGCTTTGTTACTACAGCCTGCTTGCTAATTATTTTCAAGGATTGACCGATCATCACTCGATCACTAGACAAGGAATTCCAAGACTTAAGTTCTGCTACTGTAACCTTGTATTTTTTTGCAATGGTAGACAAATTCTCCCCACTTTTCACCTTGTGAGTGGACCTAACTTTTTGAATAGTAACCGTTTCTGAAACCTTGGTTTCAGCTGTGGGGCCTTGCGCTACCGTAGTATTTACTGTTGTTGTTTCATTTTTAACTTCAGCCACTTGGCTCTCCAATTGCGTCACTACCGGAGAGGCAGTCGCTACTGAAGTAGCAACCGCAGCCGTACTGGCATTCGTATTGGGAGTTGAATTGGAAATTGGAGCAGCGGTTGCGGCAGGTACTGAAGTACTCGGGGTACTACTTGGCTCACCAAAAGGTATGAGAAGCGTTTGACCATCTTTCATGCCTTGCTTCAGGGATTCATTCGCTTGTTGAATCTCCGACATGGACACTTTATACCTTCTTGAAACAGAGAATAAAGTTTCTTGACCTACCACTTGATGAACAATGAAGGTTCTATCCCCTACTTTCTGTACTCCTATCGAATCCAATCGTGTGGCAGGTGCTGCTAGGGCAGCAGACTGCAATCCAACAAAAAGAAAAAAACTTGTAACCAGGAGTTTGAGTCTACCGAACATAGAGAGAGCTAGAATGAGGGAGTTGAACTAGAAGAAATAAGCAAGTCAACAAAAATAACCTTCATCCCTCATTAATCAAGTTGAAAACGGTAATTTTCCTTAATTTAGAGCAATACTTAGTAGCGAAAATCAGGTTTCCAGAGGAAATCCTGTTTGTAGCGAA
>JBEDEY010000120.1:0-3486 GCA_041175425.1 Bacteroidota bacterium
ATGGAGGAAATAAATGGACTTCAGTTGGGGCTTGTGGACAAGCCAATGACCATTTGTACCAGCAGGCTTATCCCATAAATACTTGGGGGAGTTCCTTTGTGCATACTGCGCTATTGGGCCGGTCCTCAGGTGAATTGGTTAAAGTTTTGGCTTCGGAGGACAATACCGAAGTGCGGGTAAATGGAGTCCTTCAAACCAAGGTGTTGAATCGAGGGGAATGGATGTCTTTGGAATTTGGTGCCAATGTTTCGGGTAAAATTGATACTTCAAAACCGTCTTCTGTTACTGTTTTTTCAAAAAGCCAGGCCTGTAACAATCCAACTGATCCTTTTGCAACGAATGGAGACCCTTTCATGATCTCCTATAGCCCTACCGAGCAATTACTTACGGATTTAACCTTCAATGCTTACGGATTGCCTTCAATAGTCAATCATTACGTAAACATCGTCGTAAAGGCAGGCGAAGAAAATAAAACCCGGTTGGACGGACTGGCAGTTGGCGCGAGCTTTCAAATGCTCCCAGGTGATCCAACGTATAAAGTAGCCCGAATTGAAATTACGCAGGGAGTTCATAATCTTTCCAATCCTTCAGGTTTTGCAGCCTACGTGTATGGATTTGGAAATATTGAATCCTATGGGTATGCAGCGGGGGCTTCCTTGACTAATCTAAATTTTGAAACTGAGCCAGATTATGCCTTTGAAGTAGTAGGAGACAATGTGGCCTGCCTCAATCAGGAGGGTTCCTGGACCGTAAATCCTGAAAATCCCGACTTTACCTATTTTGTGTGGAATTTTGGAGATGGGACAGCCACCAAAATTGGAAAAAATGTCAGCCATACCTTCAAGGCACCAGGAAAATACGAGGTGAGTATTATTGCCTCCTTAAGTCCCAACTCTTGCGATGAGCAGGAAGAAACGACCTTCGAAGTGGAGGTTCTAGATACAAAAGTAGAGTTGGTTGGTTCCCAATCTGTTTGTCCGCTGGTAGAAGAGGTGATGTATCGAGTAAAAAACAAGGAAAACATCTCTCGAATGGTGTTTGAAGTGGATGGAGGGACCATCCTTCAAGCCTACTCGGACTCAGTGCTTGTTCGCTGGGGACCCTCAAATCCAAATGCAAAGGTTCGGGTTTTGCCTTTCTCTGCAAATGGCTGTCCTGGAGCTGTAGTCGAACTTCCTGTTGTCGTCAATCTTCGAATTGTCGTCACAGAAGCTATAGGCGAAAAAGAGGTGTGCTATGATCCTTCGGTTAATTTCACCTATTCGGCACCAGACCCATTACCGGGTAGGAGGTATGAATGGATAGTGAAGGGGGGGACCTTAGTAAGCGGTCAAAATTCGGAGAAGATCACTGTCGTTTGGGATCAAGCAGATGTTTCGGGTACGATAGGATACACGGCCTACAGCTTAGTTGACAATTCCTGTGCTGGCATTGCACCAGATATTCAAGTTAGAGTTGCCAAGCAACTCGTCTTAACTACCCAAACCATTACCGATGTTGCTTGCTTTGGTCAAGCTACTGGAAAAATTGAGGTGATAGGCAATGGAGGAACACCTCCGTACACCTTCACATGGAGCCACGATGCCACCTTAAAGACCGTACTTGCATCAAATCTAAAGGCAGGATTGTACTCGGTGAAGGTTACCGATGGTCTTGGCTGTGAAAAAACCATCACGGGCATTGAGGTAAAGGAACCTCCTTTATTGGAGCTTTCAAGTATTACAGCTACTGCCACTACCTGTTTTGGGAAAAAAGATGGAATAGTGAGGTTGGAAGTGAAGGGGGGTGTAGCACCTTACAGTTTGGAGTTTGGAGGCACACAGGTTTTCAATGGGGTGTTTGAACTCGATACACTCAAGAAAGAGAACTATGCTTGGGAGGTGACGGATGCGAATGGGTGTAAAATCCCAGTTTCTTTTGAAATCACTTCTCCGCCGCCCTTGGTAGTGGATGTGTCACTAGCGAAAACAGCCTGTCCTGGAGAAGCCAATGGCGAACTACTAGTCGTTCCCTCGGGACCAGCTGGGCCTTTCAATTACGTTTGGACACCAAGCGCGCAAACCACCGATCTGGCCACTGGTCTGGCCCAAGGCACCTACGAAGTACAAGTAACGGATGCTGCTGGTTGTGTATCCTTCGGAACAGGTGTCGTCATCGAAGAAGCGCCAAAAATCCGAATGCCCAACGCCTTTAATCCTACAGAAGCTCCAGGCAAGTTTACAGGGGTTTCCAATTGTGTGGTTGATTTTTCCATGATCATTTACAATCGTTGGGGACAGCTTGTTTATACCGGAATCGAGGGTTGGGATGGAACTTTTGCAGGGGATATTGCTCCAACAGGAACTTATTCCTATGCCACTACCTATAGCTATCTGATGGAAGGCAATACGGTTCAAGTGACTTTCCGAGGTTCCGTTTTATTGATTCGCTAAGGCCAAGTACTTGAGCCCATTTTGCTTCGATGTGTCCTTTATGGGATAAATTCCCTAGTTTTGTCTCCTCAACTTTTTTGAAATGAAAAAAATATTGATCACAGGTGGGGCGGGATACATAGGTTCCCATACTGCCGTAGAACTTTGGAATGCAGGCCTTGAGCCGATCATTTTAGATGATTTTTCAAATTCCCATGAGACCGTTTTGGATCGCTTGGAAGAGATTACTGGGAAGCGATTTGCATTTTACAAGGGAGATTGCAATCAGCGGGACATTTTGGATCAAATCGCTCAGGACCATCAGCTTGCTGGTGTCATCCATTTTGCAGCCTTTAAAGCAGTAGGAGAAAGCACGCAGCAACCTTTGGCGTATTACAAAAACAACCTTGGCTCCTTGCTTGTGCTGCTAGAATTTATGCAAGACAAGGGGATTCAAAACATCGTATTCTCTTCCTCTTGTACGGTATATGGGCAGCCAGATGTTTTGCCGGTAACTGAAGCAACCCCTCGTAAAGATGCCGAAAGTCCTTATGGCAATACCAAAAAGATTGGAGAGGATATATTGGTGGATTATGTAAAGAGCAAGCCGGGCATCCGTGTGGTAGCGCTCCGTTACTTCAATCCAGTAGGCGCTCACCCAAGTGCAAAGATTGGGGAGTTGCCGATGGGTACTCCACAAAATCTCGTTCCCTTCATCACCCAAACCGCCGCGGGTATTCGCCAGAAGCTTACTGTTTTTGGCAACGATTACGATACCCCTGATGGCAGCTGCATCCGGGATTACATCCATGTGGTGGATTTGGCTGATGCCCATGTCAAGGCACTTGGCTTTGTGTTCGAAAAGCCACTTGATTTTTATGAGGTATTCAATGTGGGAACAGGCAGAGGTAATACGGTTCTAGAAGTGATTCATGCCTTTGAAAGTATAAATGGCATTCAATTGAAATATGAAATTGGACCAAGAAGGGCAGGGGATGTGGTCAAAACTTGGGCCGACACGACCAAGATCAATCAAGTGTTGGGTTGGTATCCCAAATTTTCCTTAGAGGACTGC
>JBEDEY010000121.1:0-10921 GCA_041175425.1 Bacteroidota bacterium
GGACTGTTGACAGCCTGACCATGCCTGAATTTGGTTGTCACTTATCTGTCAAGGATCAAGTTAAAATTAGTCTTTTGTTTTTAATTCTTTCTCTTGGTTGCTCTGGTAATCTAGGTTTTAATTTGAGCGTATATTCCACAGTACTACTATCTTTTTTTAGAAGGTTTCTGAATCGTACTGGTGACATATTCCCCAGTGCCTGCTTTCTTCTTCGTGTATTGTGGTCAAAGACTGCTTTGTCTTGACATTCCTGCAATTCCTTAAGAGACTTGGGCTTCCAAGAATTCAAATAGCCATTATTGATTAGGTCATTTGTCTTTTCTGCGTACGGGTTTTCATAGGAGTACATACACATACTTTGGTTGATTTTGTTTCTTCTACAAACCAACTTATAACCCTCACTTTCATACTGTCTCCCTCCGTCACTGTGATGGATCAGCCCTTTTACACTTTTTGTTTGCTTGGCCTTGCTTATGGCTTGCTCAAGTACTTCTACATAATTCTCGGCTACATTGGAATCATATGCTCCATAACCAACAACTTCTTGACTGTAAACATCAGTAATGTAGATGGTATAAAGTTTGGTTTCCCCATACAGATAGTGAGCCATATCAGCCTGCCAGACCTGATTTATGTCATTGACATCCTTCTGCTCCAACAGGTTTGGAAACATCCTGGTGCCTGACTGAGTGGCTTTACCGTACCGCTTGGGATACCTTACCCGGAATCCCAGATCCATGAAAACCGCAATGCTTTTGTCCCTCCCAAAAGGGAGTCGATCACCAAAATCACCATACATACCACGGCACCCTCGTGTAGGGCAGCGTTTACGCGCTTTAATCAACTCATCACTGACCAATTGAATCACTTGATCATCGATTACTTCTTTAACAGCGGGCTTTTTGTAGTATGCCTGACGGGTAACCTCAAGAATCTCACAAGCAGCTCTCACTGTAAATGAGTAAGAATGCCTCATTTCGCCTGTGATTTGGACACTTGATCGCCAAAAGTTTTTTTTAAATCGGTGCCATACTCTTTAGAGGCAAGATCTACAATCACTCGAAACAGATCAGCTTCTAGTGATTTTCGACCTAATGCCGCTTCAAGCTCTTTAATCCGATTTTTGAGCTCTTGGGTCTGGTTTTCTTGACTGTCTTTTTCCATAACAATTCGGGTTCCTTTCTTCAAACTACCCGAATATCGGTAAAGCCAATTATAAATCGCTTGTTTTGAGAGCTGATACTCCCGCATTGTCTGCGCAACAGTGAATTCCTTACGCTCGATTTGTCCTACAATCTGTCTGCGCAACTCTTCACTGAACAATCGCTGCTGCTTAATTTGATAGCTGTTTTTCATTTTGATTGGATTTGCGATCCCCAACAAAATGTGACAACTTTATTTAGGCATTATCAGTGAGATTCTTGAGGTTACCCGTCAGGCATACTACAAAAAGCCCGCTTTTAAAAAAGTAATCAATGATCAAATAATTCAATTGGTCAGTGATGAGTTGATTAAGGCGCGTAAACGCTGCCCTACACGAGGGTGTCGTACTATGTATGGTGATTTTGGTGATCGACTCCCTATTGGGAGGGACAAAAGTATTGCAGTTTTCATGGATCTGGGATTCCGGGTAAAGTATCCCAAGCGATATGGTAAAGCCACTCAGTCTGGCACTAGGATGTTTCCAAACCTGTTAGAGCAGAAGGATGTCAATGACATAAATCAGGTCTGGCAGGCTGATATGGCTCATTACCTGTATGGGGAGAATAAGCTTTACACCATCTACATTACCGATGTGTACAGTCAAGAAATTGTTGGTTATGGAGCCTATGATTCCAATGTAGCTGAAAATTACGTACAGGTACTTGAGCAAGCCATAGACAAGGCCAAGCAATCCAAAAGCTTAAAAGGGCTAATCCATCATAGTGATGGAGGAAGACAGTACGAAAGCGAAAGCTACATGTCGGTTTGTCGCAGACACAAAATCAACCAAAGCATGTGTATGTACTCCTATGAAAACCCGTATGCAGAAAAGACAAATGACCTAATCAATAATGGCTATTTGAATTCTTGGAAGCCCAAGTCTCTTAAGGAATTGCAGGAATGTCAAGACAAAGCAGTTTTTGACCACAATACACGAAGAAGAAAGCAGGCACTGGGGAATATGTCACCAGTACGATTCAGAAACCTTCTAAAAAAAGATAGTAGTACTGTGGAATATACGCTCAAATTGAAACCTAGATTACCAGAGCAACCAAGAGAAAGAATTAAAAACAAAAGACTAATTTTAACTTGATCCTTGACAGATAAGTGACAACCAAATTCAGGCAAGGTCAATGTTACAAGTCTTTGAACTTTTCCATAATCTCTTCAGAAATCCCTGTAAAGGAATATCCTCCATCATGGAAAAGATTTTGCATGGTCACCATGCGGGTCAAATCTGAGAACAAACTGACGATATAGTCTGCACAAGCATCTGCTGGCGCATTACCTAGTGGAGAAAGGGCTTCCGCAAAATTGTAAAACGAATCAAAGCCTCCAATGCCTGTTCCTGCAGTGGTTTTGGTAGGAGATTGAGAGATGGTGTTGACACGCACTTTTTTCAACTTACCAAAGCGGTAGCCATATCCTCTGGCGATACTTTCCAGCAAGGCCTTGGCATCTGCCATGTCCGTGTAGAATGGAAATATTCGTTGAGCCGCAATGTAGGAAAGTCCTACAATGGAACCCCACTCCTTCATCACGTCCATTTTCTCAGCTACCTGCATCATCTTATGGAAAGAGATGGCCGACACATCGTAGGATTTCATGGCCCAATCGTAATTGAGGTCGCCGTAGGCTCTGCCCTTACGGATGTTTGGTGACATGCCTATCGAGTGAAGCAAAAAGTCAAAATCTGCTCCTAAGAACTCTTTTGCCTCAGCATATAATTTTTCAATATCCTCCACAACGGTGGCGTCTGCACCAATTACGATGGTGTTACACTCCTCTGCAAGTTCTTTGATCGCTCCCATACGCATAGCGATGGGTGCATTGGTCAAGACAAATTTTCCGCCTTGTTCCTTTACCTTGAGCGCAGTTTTCCAAGCAATGGAATTTTCATCAAGTGCTCCAGTAATGATTCCTACTTTTCCTTTAAGCAAATTTTCTGACATATAGCGATGGGGTTGAATTCAAAGTCTGCGGTAAAACTACATAAAATTTAGGAGTTAGCCCCTCAATTCATCAAGAGCTCTTTGGCGCTTGCCTGAGCAGCGGGAGATGGATTGGCTCCAGCAATCATTTTGGCAAGCTCATGCACCCGTTCCTCTGCAGTCAATTGTTTGACCTTGGAGATTGTTTTTTCTGCACTATGATCCTTGTACACAAAGAAATGCACAGCACCCTTAGCTGCCACCTGCGGGAGGTGTGTAATGCAGATCACTTGGTGGTTCTGGGCAATTACCTGCATCATGCGGACCATTTGCAAGGCCACTTCTCCCGAAATACCAGAGTCGATCTCATCGAAAATAAGGGTGGGAAGGGCCATTTTGTCGGCCATCAAATACTTAATCGCAAAAAGCAAGCGCGAAAACTCACCGCCAGAAGCTACTTTTTTCAATGGCTGAAGTGGCATTCCTTTGTTGGCCGAGAAAAGCAACTCCACCCGATCTATCCCGCTACCGTTGGGCTCATAAGCCTGCCTTTCAAATTGAACGCGGGCATTTTCCATTCCCAACTCATGCAGCAAAGCTTCCAATGCCTGCTCAAAAGTAGGGAAACACCCTCTTCGCTTTTCACTAAGCAGCTCAGCTGCCTGAAGCATTGCCTTTTCTTTCTCAAGTTGAACCCGCTTGGCCTCCAGTAACTGATCTTCGACCTGCTGTACTTGAAAAACCTGATCCGCCAAGTGGCTTTCCAAAGCTAGGAGCTCCTCAATGGTCTGCAGTCCATGCTTCTTTTGCAATTGGTAGATTTTACTGAGGCGCTCACGAGTTCGCTCCAATTTTTCAGGATCCACTTCTACACTACTATCCTCATCTACCAAACTTTCTGCCAAGTCCTTCAATTCAATGAATGCCTCCTGAAATCGCTGTCGGTAAGTTCCAAATACCTGAGCCAAACGCTCCAAGCCCTGCAAACTCGATTGAATCTGTCCCATTCCCTGAATTACTCCAAACTGTTCGTCTTGGAAAAGGGAAAGGATCTCCTGAATTTTCACTTTAATATCTTCGGCATTTTCCAGGATCTCCTGACTAGCCTCCAACTCCTCTTGCTCTCCAGCTACAAGCGATAGACTACTCAACTCATTCAATTGAAATTGATTGAAATCGAACTCTTTTTTGAGTGTTTCTGCCTGACGAGTAAGCTCCTCCAGTCGTTTTTTGCCGGACTTAAATTCTTTAAAAAAGTGTTGGTAGGCAGCTCGCTCAACTCCTGTTTGGGCAAATGCATCCACCAATCCCAATTGAAAATCTCCGTCTCCAAGGAGTAGGGTATCGTGCTGGGAGTGGACATCCATGAGCTTCTCTCCTAAGGTCTTCAGATGATCCAATAATATCGGCGTATCATTAACAAAAGACCGGGATTTACCATTTGGGCTAATTTCCCTGCGGATAATGCAACTGTCCTCGTAGTCTAGTTCTAGCTCCTCAAAATATTCCTGTAAGCCGTAGGAACGAATGTCAAAAACCCCCTCCACCACACATTTCTTCTCCTCGTGAAGCAAGACCTTGGTATCCGCCCGATTACCAAGTAAAAGGCCTACCGCTCCAAGCATAATTGACTTACCCGCACCTGTTTCACCTGTAATCATGCTCAATCCTGCACTGGGCTGCATGGCCAGGTGGTCGATCAACGCATAATTGGAAATTTTAAGTGAAGTAAGCATGAATTAAAAATGGCTTTCCAGCAAAACTAAAGGATACGAGTTAGCTTTTGAGCAGCTCGTTGTATTTTCTAGCGTTATTCGGGTCAATTTCAAGGAGTAAGGGAACTGCTTTTTCACGAATGTCAAATGGAGCATTCTTGAGAATGGACACCAGTTCATCACTTTTAGCATCTACAAAACTGATGGTAAAAATCCCATTGGGTTGCAACCGGTTGGCTTCAGCCACGAGTTGGATCGCTCCCAAAATCGAATTATACGCTTCTTCTGGTGCGGTCGCGAGTTGATCCATCCCCTTCCTGTGATACAAATAAATCGCCTCCCGAATGGGGGCATATACGGTTGAAATGTAAATGTCATTGATCAGCCAGTAGCGACTTCGACGGTCATTGCGGTTTTGGACCCAGCCGACACGACCCGATTGCTGGGCATTGTTTACGATATCATTCGCTACTTCAAAATAAGGATTGCCACCTTTCAATTCAAAGCTGTCGTAATCCATTCCCAAAGCGATGTACGCATAGTAAGAAAGTAGGGAGCTGATGTTATTCAAAAAAGAAACCCGGTTGAATTCGAGGGGTTGTGACTCTTGGTATTCAAAAGACCAGTTGCGGTCAATAAAGTTCAGCACAACCGTCTCATAGTTGGTGCCATATACCGGGCGCACCACCTGAACCTGAACCGTTGCGCTGTAAACCCCTATTTGAGGCACCTGATTGATGGTTATCAATAAGTTTCCTTTGATACGCTCCTCAGGCCTAAACTCATCTGAAGTCCAGGTTCTCCCATTCAAAAACTGTTCAAAGCTGGTTTTCATCTGGCTAAAGACCTCTGTACTTTGAAATCTAGAACGATCACTATTGATAATGACCCTAAAATCCAGCTCTTGAGCCTTGCTCTCTATAAAAAATCCAAGAATTCCAATTAGGATGAGTATCCCCTTTTTCATGTACTAAACTTACAAAAAATCTTTAGCTCCTCGTCAAGAAGCTGCTTTTTTGACTTCCTCTAAAATAAGTTCCGCAATCACTTCCTTCGGCAAAAGGGCGGACTGAACTTCATTTCCTCCTTTATGAAAAATACGTACTTGATTGGTATCGTGCTTAAATCCTACTCCGGCCTCAGTTGCTGAATTCAGCACAACCAAATCAAAGTTTTTGCGCTCCAATTTGGCTTTGGCATTCGCTTCTTCCTGTTCTGTTTCTAAGGCAAAGCCCACGTGAATCTGTTTGGAGCTTTTTGTTTTTCCAAGCTCTAAGGCAAGATCCACATTTGGCACCAAGCGAAGTGTGAGTTCCTCTCCTGCCTTTTTTATTTTTTGCTCAGCTGCGTTTTCAGGCCTAAAATCTGCCACTGCTGCGGCAAATACCACCACATCCATCTGTTCATGCAGGGATTTGGCTGCGTCAAACATCTCGGCTGCAGTGGTCACTCGATGCACCTCAAATCGGCTTTCGTCCAACTTTAAGGAAACGGGACCTGCTACGAGTGTAACTGCTGCACCTTGGGCTTCAAATGCTTTGGCAAGGGCATAGCCCATTTTTCCGCTGGAATGATTGCTCAAAAATCGAACAGGGTCAAGTGCTTCTTGTGTTGGGCCCAAGGTAATTAGCACCTTCTTTCCCAGAAAATCCTTCTTGGGATTAAAAAATTGAATCACCTGCTCGAGGATATGCTCTGGCTCCATCATTCGCCCTTGACCAGAAAGCCCACTGGCCAACTCACCTGTTTCGGCATCCAATACCCTATTTCCAAAGGAAGCTACTTTTTCCAAATTGGCCCGCACAGAAGGGTGTTGGTACATATCCAAGTCCATAGCTGGCGCAAGCATCACCGGACAGCGGGAGGAGAGATAGGTGGCAGTTAGCAAATTATCACATCCTCCTTGGGCAAATTTGGCGAGTGTATTGGCGCTCAGTGGAGCCACTAAAAATAAATCAGCCCAAAGACCTAGCTCCACATGATTGTGCCATTGACCGGTACTTTTTTCAAAAAAAGCAGACAGCACCGGGCGTTTGGATAGGGTAGCTAAGGTGAGAGGGGTAATAAAATCAAGAGCAGAGGTAGTCGCTACTAGCTGTACCTCTGCTCCAGATTTGATGAGCAAGCGCGTTAAAATCGCTGTTTTGTAGGCGGCAATGCTACCCGTAACACCGACTAAAATCCGTTTGCCCTTAAGAATCATTGGAAATTACTCCGCTCCTTCTTGCGTTGGATACCTGTGGTGAATTTTTCCCTCAGTAAATTCTTCCATCGCCAAAGAAGTTGGCTTGGGCATTCTTTCGTAAAACTTAGAGATCTCAATCTGCTCTTTGTTTTCAAATACTTCTTCCAAGTTGTCTACAGTAGAAGCAAACTCAGAAAGCTTGTTATTCAGCTCTTCCTTCAAGGTTGAAGAAATTTGCTTTGCACGCTGACCCACGATGTGGATTGACTCATAGATATTGCCTGTTTGATCGGCGATTTTATCTAGGTCTCTGGTGATGATTGATGGATTAACAGCCATATAGTTTTGTGTTTAAATGCGTGTAGTTAAATTAATTTGAGGTGGTAGTTGCTACCGCCTCTTCAGCAGCCTTCTTATCTGCAATCTCTTTTTTCTGTTTGTTATGCTCCTGAATTTCTTCTTTGGTTTGCGCTTCTAACTTTTTGACCTCTCCCAAATACCCACTTGCTGCGTATTTTCGGTAAAAATTAGATGCAAACTTCAACGCATCGTTCAGACGCTCCTCTTTCTTATTAAACGCACTGTTTTTGGCGTAGGCATAGCCCACTTCTACCAAGCGATAGGCCAACTCTTCGTTGCGCTTGCTTTCTGGATAGTCCTTGGCAAAATTTTGAAAGTTGATGATGCAGGCTCTGTAAAAATCACCAGGCCTCAACCCTTCTTTCAATCGGTAATACATTTCTGCCTCGCTGAAAGCTTTTTCTTCAAATCTAGACTCCAAATCCTTCAACATTTCCATGGCTCGCTCATAGCTGGCAGAACCAGGGAATTTACCTACAAATTGCTGAATGGCTGTAACCGCTTCCTTGCTACTCTGCTGATCCAAGTTGTAATCAGGAGCATCCAAGTACAGGGAATAAGCATGCATGAATAAGGCTTCTTCCGCTAGCGCACTTCGGTTGTATGTCTTGAAGAAGGTATTGAAATACCCAGCAGACTCGATGTACCTCTTGGTCTTGAAGTGGCAATTGGCATAATTGTATTCCGCCATTTCTGCCTTTTCGGACCCCTTGATGACAGGAAGCACCTTTTCATACAAGATGATTGCTTTGTTGTACTCGCCTTCTTGGTAGTATTTGTTGGCACCGTTGTACAGCTCCTCCCAGTTGGTGCTTTTTTCCAACTTGGCAAAAGGTCCACAGGCTCCAAGGAGAACCAAGACGAATACAAAGAAGATCGAATAGTGACGCATGATTAATTTAAGGACCGCAAATATAAGGGATAATTGTAAGATTTCAAATGAAATAGCCTCGACGAGAAGCCTTACTTTTTCACTTGTAATTTCTTAGTGACCACGTTTTTATTGTCAACAAATAAGGTGTAGAAATACACCCCAGGCTGGAAGTCCGCGACATGAATGACCAAACTATTTCGAGTGGGATCTAATTCATATTCCGCTATGGGGTTACCAATGAAACTGGTAACGGTGATTTTTGCTTTCGATTTTGGATTGACGAGGGTGTAATCCAATTGCGCTACCCGGTTGCTTGGATTGGGATAAATATCCCCCAACTTGATGTCTTTGTGTGAAAAATCTGCTTTTGGCTCACTCGACACGGAATATTTCGCCTCCACCACAAAAAATTCGCGCAAGGCTTCACTATTCACAAACACCAAATCAAAACTTCCTAGAGTTTCCGCAATACCTAATTCAAACTCTAAGTAGAGGTCGGTATAAATCTCCCCAGGAGCAAGTTTTAACATGACCTTTGCCAAGTCTTTTTTCGGATCAAAACACTGATCGCCTAGACAAATGCGCATTTTTTGAGAAGAACCAATGCTCCCCTTGATGTTACGCAAAAGGAATGTTTTCGATTGGGAGGACTCGTTGTGAAGGAGTACAGTTTTTCGTTGGGAGGAACCAATTTTGCCTGAAAATTCTACCGCTTCACTCAAGACATGTACCTGCTGGGCACCCGCAAAAATCGGGAACAGAAGCAGCAGCATAACGATCAATTTGAGCAGTTGGGTGTTCATAAAAATTAGGTACTCAATAAGTCTGATGTGGGCACAATAAAGTTTAGAAACTTTACGTTAAATGTATTTAAAAAGATACAAGTTTTCTCCCAAAACCGGGTTAATTGTTGTTAAGTTTCAAAAATGAGGTGTTTCTAACTGCTTAACCACCACCCGACTGCTTGACAGGCTTTTCTTGCAGCACTTTTTGAAGCTGCCCTTGCGTAGGCATGGTCAGCTTTACCTCCGGCTCGTTGAAAAAATTCCGTAGCGTAGGATCAATTTCAACCACATCACGCCAGGCATCTACCGTCGCTCGCGCAGGCTTTTCCTCCACCCTCCACTTAAACCCTTCAAGCCGACTCATCTTTTCATCAATACCCTGTACGGGAATAAATTTCCCGTCGGGTCGAACTCCAAAATTTGATTTTTTGATCAGTCCATCCACAAAACTCAACCCAATAGTGGCACTCAAAATACGATTGATTCCTTGGGTCAAGGTATCTCCTTCGAGAGCATAGTACAGGGACTCCCCATTCCCCTCAATAAACAAACTACTCATCTGCCCGTCTTTGAAGTACCCGGTCATCTTTCTTCCTTTCATCTGGTTGAAATTCAACAAGGTATCTGTCAAAATTGCAAAAGCTTTGTTCTTCATGTATACCCGATCCAAGGTTTCATTCTTGAGGTAAAAGACCATGCTATCTGCTGCAATTTGGCTGGAGCGATTCCATAAAATTGGGTCTTTGTAGAGGTGTATAGACGAATCTCCAAAGGCATACAACAAGGAATCTGCTTTTCCCGAAAGGTCGGACTTGACTAGGTTCACCTGATGAAAGGCAAGCAAAAATTTGGAGGAATCCGCTTCTCCATCCTGTGAAATCAAGGTATCTGCGGTAAGAAAAAGGGTGTCCGACTCAAAATACTTTCGCACCAAAGCCTTTCCATACATCTGACTGTATTTTTTAGTCTCCCAATAGTTTCCCACATCGCCAAATACCTCTAACTCTCTTTCTTTATTCAGAACCCGGACATCTTTTTTGCCCTCATAGTAGGCTTTGGGCTCATCGTAAAACAATTCATCTGCTTTCACCCGACTTTCGGCTGTCTCTACTAAGCCCTCAAAAAACTTAAACTGCTTGAGCTGGGTGTCGTAAAAACTTCCCTTTTGCGCATCCAAATTGTATCCCTCTTTGGACACAATATTGGTCAACCCTGGAGTTTGTGCGGTTTTCGGAACAGTCAGATAAATAAGGTCCTGGGTTTTGAGCGTGTAATCTGGATTCACCAAAATCACATCTTGTTGGAAACTTATCCGCTCGTAATTGATGTCATAGGTACCCAACTCACTCGTAAGTACATTCACTGAATCCACCACCTTACCACCTTCAAAGTAGGTAGCCACGTTGGATTCACGGTTGTAATCGAGGTATTCGGTATACAGCTTGGTCTTCTGATTGGTGAAAACCACATTTTTCCGAAGCTTGGCTACCTTAGTAGCACCATCGTATTCAGCGTAGGAACTGGTTGTGGTGATGGGATCAACCTCATCCTTGATTTGCACCCTCCCAAAAAGCTGCGCCCGATTTTCCTCCCGATAAAAATAGGCCGAATCACATGCAATTAATGAATTTTGGTGCTTCATTTTCACATTTCCCAGCAAGCGCTCAAAGCCTTTGGCACCCTGAAGTAGATCCGCACTCCGAATCTCCAAGAGCGAAGAGGACTGAGCATGTCCAAGAATGGGCATCCAGAGTACCAAAAGAAGGGATAAAATGAAAAAAGGAAATTTCATACAAGAGGGAATGGAGGCAAATTTAGCAGAAAAAGCTATTTTTGATTAATGTACGACGCCTTTATCTCGCATATCC
>JBEDEY010000122.1:0-7421 GCA_041175425.1 Bacteroidota bacterium
AGATCAAAATTTATAGAACTATAGGAAATTAAGATTTTGATTTATTGATCCACAAATGCAGATTCCGCCGTTCGAACCCCATGAAATGAAAAGGATTCAAGTTCTTTTCTTATTTCTGACAATTCAGAGGAGGTTAGATTGATATTTAAAGCGCCTAAATTTTCCTTTAAATGTTGAGGACTAGTTGTTCCAGGTATTGGAACAATAAATGGTTTTTGAGCCAGCAACCAGGCGAGAGCAAACTGGACCATAGTTACCTCTTTTTTCTCTGACCATTTTCGTACCACCTGCAGAAAAGGCATGTTCTTCAAAAATCCCTCTGGCGAAAAGAATGGGAGTTGGGAACGTCGATCGAGCGCGTCGAATCGACTGTATTCATTAAATCTACCAGCCAGAAAGGCTCGATGTGTGGGGCCCCATGGAACAAATCCCACTCCTAATTCTTCACAGGTGGTAAGAATTTGATTTTCAACTACACGTTCTGCAAGGTTATACTCCGACTGTAATGCAGCAACTGGGAGTTCTGCATGTGCCTTTCGTAAGGTAGCAGGAGACACTTCGGAAAGTCCCCAATGCAATACCTTGCCTGCTTCTATTAACTTTTTGACTGCTCCGGCGACTTCTTCAATAGGGACATTGGGATCCATTCGGTGCAAGTAGTAAAGGTCAATGGCCTCTAGTTGAAGTCGCTTGAGTGATCCCTCTACCACCTTTGCGATGGATTCAGGGCGGGCATTTCTTCCCTTACGCTGATTGTTTTCAATCTCAAAACCAAATTTAGATGCGATTGTCAATTGATTCCGAAAGGGCTTCAATGCTTCTCCTACTAGTGCTTCGCTGCCATAAGGGCCATACACTTCTGCTGTATCAAAAAAGGTGACGCCCCGTTCCACTGCCTTCTGTAAATGTGAAATCATTTCTACTTTGGAGGGACTTGGGTTGTAAGTCCCAGACACAAGGTTCATACACCCCAGGCCAAGAGCAGAAACCTTCAATGGGCCCAAATTACGGGTGGGGAGACCTTTTGGTAACTTATCAGAAACCACTACAGATGAACTGGATGTTTCAGCGAGCAGTTGAGGAGCGGTAAGGAAGCTTGCTCCTCCTAATACTGCTTGTTTGAAAAAAAACCGTCTAGATACTTCCTTTTTAGGCGACATACCGAAATGAATTTTTTGAATTGAAAAGTGCAAATTGGACTTTAAAACACTTTATTTAAGTGATAAGTCTAGTCGTGCTGCAACTGATGCGTATCGCGTACACTGCTAAAGGTGAGGGCGAGCATTTTCCAGCTATCCTGTTCGCGTTGGTACACTTCGGTCACGGTAAATTCGGTAGACACCTCATTACCTCCAACCACAGCATGCAGTGTAATGCGATTCCAAACGATTGCTGTGTTGCCAATTAGCTCGATGGCGGTATCCTTGATGTCGGCTTTTTTGTACCAAATACTGCCTGACTGGATAATTTCAAGTTCCCGAGGGGTATTCCAAGTGCCGCTCATGTGCACAAACTTGGCTTGAGGATGGAAAAGGGGAGTCAGTTTGGCGATGTCTTTGTCTGCCATCCATTGCCATTTGGCAAGGGAAAGGGCTTTGATTTCATCTAAAGGGTTTAATTCTTGGCCAAAACTGATTTGGATTGACCCAAAAACTAGCAAAGTGAGCAGGAGTATCTTTTTCATAAAAGGAGGGATTCGGTTAAAATTTTAGTTCAATACTCTTTAAATCTCAGAGATTCTACCAATCGAAATCAAACCAATAGTTGAATAAATCAAACAAGCTGTAAGAATACGCTACAATTGGATTCAAAACCATTGTTAAAAACTGGGATTTAATCTCCTAGGCTACTGATTTTGAGATTTTTAAAAAAGCCTTCTGTGCCGATATCAACCCATAAGCCAATGGAGCCTGAAGTAGTGGAACCTAGCATTTTGGTTACTAAAAAAGCAGGTGCTTTTTGTTCGTTTAGGAAAAGGGTAGCCGTCTTGTCCTTTACCACAATTTTTACCCGTATCCATTCATCTAGCCCAATGTCCGCATAGGTTTCGTATTCCCCTTGGGTAGTGGCCCTAAGTTTGTCGAATTTGTAGTCAGGGTAGGCAAAGTATTGAATGCTGTGGTTGCGTCGAAATTGGTCTTCAGCTCTTCCATTGGTTGGCCGTAAGTAGATGGATTCAAAAGCCGAGCGGTCGGCATTGATTCGAAAGGCTAGACCAATAAAACCTCTTGCTAATGCTGGTGCGTTGGGAAGCAAACGGCTCAAAACCTCTACCTCCATGATTCCATTGTCCATATCGAGGCCTTTTAGCTTGGCAAAGGTGGCTTCGTCTACCGTTGCTCCCATTCGGGTAGGATCAAAGGGAAGTGAATTTAGGTCTCGTTCAATTCTCAGCACACTTTCCCCACGCAGTTGAACCACCGTGGCTTTGACATGGGAGAGTTCAAATTCTCTTCCTTCAAAAAAGATGGTTTGGGCATTTATTCCTTGGTGAAAAAGTACCAATTGAAAGAAGAGAAAAAGAAAGTAGGAAGGGCGAAAGTTCATATAAGTCTAAGGTAAACTAGGTGCTGTTAAATTAGGGAAATAAAGGATGGAAATACAAAGTTAGGCATAGTCTCCTTCATCAAAATGGAGAGGAGTAAGGTATTGGAATGCATGAAATAAATCTCTTGTAGTGAAACCAGAAATTATTTGAAAAACATAAGTTTTCATTTGATGAATGGTAAAGAATTTTTATTCGAAAGTAGCATCTTTGTGTCCTAAAAAAGAGATTCTGATGCATTTTACAGGAAATTGGATGGTTGAGTTAGCCAAAACTATACTTCATCAAAAATTCAAACAGCGATTTTTGCTGTTGATTTTTGCAAATTTTTTCGTGTTTACATCCCTAATTGCGCAGGAGTTTGCTCCTGCTAAGCCTACGGGTCAATTTGGGGGTGTGATTACTGCCACCAACAATGGGGTGTCTATCATTCCTTCCTTTACCTTGGGTAGACCAGCACTTTTGTTTGATTTGAGTTTGAGCGGTGAGCGCTTTTCCTTTGATCCCATGCTTCGCTTTGGGATGGATGGCAAGCCTTGGTCTTTTGTGTTTTGGGGTCGCTACAAGGCCATCAAAGACAAGCCTTTTACCCTTACCCTAGGAGCGCATCCTGCTTTTATTTTTGCTGAGCGAATAGTGAAGGTGAATGGGCAAGAAAAATCCATGTTTGTAAGCCAGCGATTTCTAGCGATGGAGGTGGCACCGATGTACAAGTTTTCCAAGCGACTGAGCATGGGCCTGTACTACCTTCGTGGGCATGGTTTCAATCCCATTCCTCCGGATAACTCCAATTTTTTGGCACTCAATACAGTAGTATCGAACATTCCCGTAGGAGGGGACTTCAACCTGCGAGTCAATCCTCAGTTATTTTTCCTAAAGGTGGATGACAATTCAGGTACCTACATTACCTCCAATTTTACGGTAAGCAAGCCGGGATTTCCAATCGGATTTCAAGGATTGGTCAACCAAAAAATAAAGTCAACCATTCCTGGGGATGATTTCATCTGGAATGTGGGTTTGCTGTACCTTTTCTCCACCCCTTACCACAAATCCAAGTAAGGAACATGGAAAAGATCGAATCTCTGGAAGAATTTTACAGAAGGAAGTTCAATTGGATTCCCGAAAACTTAAAAAACGATTTAGGGCATTTCAACTTATTTAGTGTAAAGCCCTATTTGGAAGGGAAACTCAAAGCGATTCCATACCGAAGACGGGATTTCTATAAAATCATGCTTTTCAAGGGGAGCAGTACCGTGCATTTTGCGGATCGGGTCTATGAGGTCAAAAAACAAGCCCTATCCTTCTCCAATCCCTTGGTGCCCTACAAATGGGATCATTTTAGTTCCGAGGGATCGGGGATGTATTGCATCTTCAATGCACACTTTTTCTCCAATTTTGGACACATTCAGCAGTATGAGGTTTTTCAACCTTCTGGAACCCATGTTTTTGAACTTGGGGATGAGGAAGTGGAAAAGGTAGAGCAGATTTTTGCGCGCATGGAGGCAGAGTTCAACTCCGAGTACAAATACAAATACGATTCACTTCGAAATCTAGTTTTTGAGTTGATTCACTTTGGTATGAAACTGGAGCCAGCAGGGGTACAGCAAACTCAGCATGGAACTGCTGCCTTGCGAATTGCTTCGATTTTCTTGGAATTATTGGAACGACAATTTCCCATTGACGAAAGTCATGCAACTATTCAACTTCGGGCGGCTTCAGATTTTGCGCAGCAATTGAATATCCATGTCAATCACCTCAATCGGGCAGTCAAAGAAATGACCGGGAAGACTACTACCCAATTGATCGGGGAACGGATCTTGCAAGAAGCAAAGGTGTTGCTTACGCACAGCACCTGGAATGTATCCGAAGTCGCCTATTCACTCGGCTTCTCCGAAGTCACTCACTTTACGAATTTCTTCAAAAAACAAGCGGGCATCAGCCCAAGTTTGTTTAGGAAAGGAGGTATAGGATAAAGGGCAATATTTATAAGTTGTACCAGGTAACGGGTACCCTGTACAACTTATGAAGCCAAATTTTCCACTTCTTCATTCTTCCATCGGCGTTCAGCATTCGATATTAAAAAAGTAGCAAGTATCAAGTCGATAGTATCAAGACGCTTAAGAATCACAAAACGAGAGCCAAAATACAAGACTCTGGTACTAAATGGCCGGTTTCCGGTCAACTCAATGGTTCCTTATTCTTCAATCTTCAATCGGCGTTCAGCATTCGATATTACTTAATTCCCGTACTTCGTATTTCGTATCTCGTATTTGAAACAATACTTCGTACTTGGTACATTGTACTTTGTACCTTGTACTTCTACCATTAATCCCTAATTTTTCCTAACATCGTATCATGCTTCAAGATGCCTTCGGACGTGTACACGATTACTTGCGGATCTCATTAACCGACCACTGCAACTTTCGTTGCAGCTACTGCATGCCGGTGGAAGAGATGGAGTGGATGCCGCAATCGAAGTTGATGAGCGCCCAAGAAATTGTGAAGCTGGCCGAAGTATTTGTGAGTCTTGGTGTTAAAAAAATCCGACTGACCGGGGGCGAACCCTTGGTGCGAAAGGATTTTGGGCAGATTCTGGAGGAACTTGCTCGCCTTCCCGTTGAACTCACCCTAACTACCAATGGAATCTTGATTCCACAGTATCTCGAAGCACTTAAAAAGGCGGGTGTTCGCTCTATCAATGTGAGTTTGGATACCCTCCAACCCGAAAAATTTTTCAAACTCACCCGCAGGGACCAGTTTGCGCAGGTTTGGGCCAATATCCTGCTGCTGCTCCAAGAAGGCTTTCGCGTAAAAATCAATGCAGTAGCCATGCAGGGTCAGATCGAAGAGGAGCTGATCGAATTTGTTCTCCTGACCCGAGACCTTCCCCTACATGTGCGATTCATTGAATTTATGCCCTTTACTGGCAACCATTGGCAAGCCAAACAAGTAATCACTGCCACCCAGATGCTCGAATGGGTCAAAAAGGAAGTAGAAGTGATCAAACTGGAGGATAAAACCCACGACACGTCCAAAAAATACCAGGTACCGGGTTATGCCGGAACCTTTGCCTTCATCACCACCATGAGCGAGCACTTTTGCGGGAGTTGCAACCGTCTTCGACTCACTGCAGATGGAAAGATTAAAAACTGCCTCTTTGGCAAGGAGGAACTCGATTTGCTTGGAGCACTTCGCCAAGGACAGGAAGTAACTCCCCTTATTCTGCAGTCACTCTCCAGAAAACATGCCGCCTTGGGCGGGCAGTTTAGCCAAGATTACAGCCAGGCCAACCCGAGTGCCATCGAAAACCGCAGCATGATCAACATAGGAGGATAATGAAAGAATTTATTTCCGTTCAAGAAGCCAAGGAAATTCTGAAAAGACTTTCCCTTGTCAGAAAAAAAGTGCTATTACCTCTACAAAAATCGCTAGGGTACTGGACTGCTGTTCCCATATACGCACCCATGCAGGTGCCTTCTTTTGACAATTCGGGAATGGATGGTTATGCATTTTCTTGGGAGGATGAGGGAGAAAGTCGATTGCTTGCTCAAGTGGTGCAGGCGGGAGCATTTCCAGATTTTACGCTAGAAAAGGGAACTGCCGTTCGGATTTTTACAGGGGCACCAGTTCCCCAAGGGGTTGATACCGTCGTGCAACAAGAATGGGTTCGCGTGGAAGGAGACCGTATATTTTTTGAAAGAGAAAAGTTAGCCCAAGGAATGAATTTGCGCCGAGCAGGATCACAGTGTGAGCTGGGGCAGTTGATTTTGTCCGAAGGAACACGCATAACACCAGGAACGCTTGGACTCTTGGCTTCATTAGGGATCGAAGAAGTTCCCGTTTTTGCAGCACCTCAAGTGAGTATCATTCTTACAGGTGATGAGGTCGTGGAGCTAGGGCAATCCTTGCAGCCCGGGCAAATCTACAATGCCAATGGACCGGCTCTTATCGGCTACCTCAGTCAATTGGGGGTCTTGGACGTGAAGGTGTATAAGGTGAAGGATGATTCGGCTGAAGTTATCTGCGTCATTGGAGAAGCGCTAGGCTCCGCTGATGTTCTGCTACTTACCGGAGGCATCTCCGTGGGAGATTACGATTTTGTAAAGGAAGGATTGGCAGAAAACGGGGTGGAAACCTTGTTTTACAAAGTCAAGCAAAAGCCAGGTAAGCCTCTTTTAGCCGGAATTAAAGGAGAAAAATTAATCTTTGCCCTTCCAGGTAACCCCGCCTCTGTGTTGACCTGCTTCATGCAGTATGTGAAGCCGAGTCTAGGTCAGTGGATGGGAAATCCAGCCGCTTGGGAGCAGACGAGATCTTACCCCTTGGCAGCAAACTGGCAAAAACAGGCGAAGTTGACCGTATTTCTTAAAGCGCGTCTGGTGGCTGGACAGGTAGAAGTCTTGCCTGGGCAAGAATCCTTCAACCTCCTTTCCTTTGGAATTGCCGATGGCTTGGTAGAAGTAGGGGAGCAACTTTTTGAAGTGGAGGCCGGTACAGCTTTACCTTTTTATCCATGGAGTTAGGAGGGGGAAACTGGGAGTTTTTGCTGTATGCGTTGATGCCCTTTGCGGCATTTATGTATGCCGCAGTAGGCCATGGGGGAGCGAGTAGCTACCTGATGATTTTAGCCCTTCTGGGCTTTGCTCCGCAGGAAATCCGTCCTTCTGCCTTGATTTTGAATGTGTTTGTATCCTTGATTTCCTTTTTGAACTACCGAAAATCGGTGGAATTTCCCAGCCGACTATTTCTGACTTTGGTACTCTTTTCTGTGCCTGCAGCCTACCTTGGGGGCAGGATTTTATTGGATACTGGGATCTACAAGCAGGTGCTTGGGGTATTGTTACTTTTTCCAGTGCTTAAATTTGCAGGACTGTTC
>JBEDEY010000123.1:0-3565 GCA_041175425.1 Bacteroidota bacterium
CTGACTCCCAACTTCCTTGAGAACTCAATCAAATCCCGATTTTAGGTTACTTTAGTATTTTCCATTTCAACTACTCATGAAAAAAATCGCACTTCTTCTTTTTGCTGGACTGGTATGCAGCCCAACTCTTTTTGCTCAAAAGCAGGATATTGAAAAGCGCTTCGCTTCCAAAGATGCCATCGCACAGTTTACCTACCTCGCCTCCGATGCCTTGATGGGTAGAGATCCCATTCGGCCAGAGATGAAAATGGCCTACACTTTTATCGCACAGGAACTTGAAAAAGCGGGTGCCAAGCCACTTCCAGGAGGAAATGGATACTACCAAGATATTCCCTTCAATTTGTCTTCTCCTCCTACCAAAGGATCTGTTCAATTGGGGAACTTTTCCTTTTCCCAAGGGCAAAATCTATTGGTATTGGATGGCAACTCCTTTTCCGGTAACTATGAAGTTGTGGAAGTAGGTTTTGGATCAGTAGAAGAATTTGCTGGGAAAGATTTGAAAGGAAAGATTGCCATCAGCAACGTGGGTGCTCCCAATAAATTTAGCCCGAATCAATTGTTTGCTGAAGGCAGAGCCAAGGCAAAACGTGCCAAAGAAGCAGGAGCGGTAGCTTTGATCGAACGATTCAATGTTCCTTCTGTGCCTTGGCAATTGGTGTCAGGCTTCCTAAATCGGCCCCAAATGGGTATGGCTCAAGGGGAAACAGGCAACCTTCCCTACCTCTGGGTAGAAGATTTAAAAAACCAGTTGACCGGTACCAACCTAGGTAATGCCACCCTTGCCGTCGAAGGAAAAGTAAATCGTAAAATCGACGGCAAAAATGTTTTGGCGATGATTGAAGGAACAGATCCTCAATTGAAAAACGAATACATCCTCCTATCCGCACATTACGACCACGTGGGCGTAGGCACACCAGATGAAACGGGGGATTCGATCTACAACGGTGCAAGAGACAACGCAGTGGGTACCGTTGCGGTACTCAATGCAGCAAACTACTTTGCTAAAAACCCTCCTAAACGATCCATCCTTTTCGCGTTATGGACTGCAGAGGAAAAAGGATTGCTCGGAAGCGCCTTCTTTGCAAACAATCCCTTGCTGCCTTTGAATCAAATAGTCTACAACCTCAACATTGACAATGCAGGCTACAACGACACCTTCATCATAACGGTAATTGGTTTGGGTAGAACTTCTGCAGATTTCATGATCAATGAAGCAGTGGCTGAATTTGGATTAACTGCCAAAGCAGATCCATCGCCTGAGCAAGGGCTTTACGACCGTTCGGATAATGTGAATTTTGCGAGAAAAGGCATCCCTGCTCCTAGCTTTACGCTAGGTTTCACTGCTTTTGACGACGAAATCAACAAGTACTACCACAAGGCAGGTGACGAAGTCGAAAGCTTTGACTTGAACTATGCGCAGCTGTATTGGAAGTCCTACATCCTTTCCGCTCAAAAAATTGCGAACTGGTCCCAAAAGCCACAGTGGACTGCAGGAGACAAGTACGAGGAAGTAGGAAAGAAATTGTACGGGGGGCAGTAGTACGAGGTAATTGTACAAAGTACCAAGTACCATGTACAAAGTATGAGGTACCCGCCGCCGCGGGCCGCACTGTGCAATAGCTTGAAATAAGAAATTAGAGGCAAGAGCCTGGACTATAAGTTGTTAGCCACATAGGCACATAGGATTTGTTATGTGGCTATGTGGTTTTTCTTTTAGAATGCACGAGTGCTTATCTAATTAATTCCTTTGCGGCTCTTAGCCCTTATTAGCTACAATAGGTATCCGACTTGAAACTACTTTTAATGTTGAATTTCGAACACTGATCGAAGAATGTCGAAGTAGGGATAATAGTACAAAGTACCCAGTAGCATGTACAAAGTATGAAATACGAAGTACGAGATGCGAAATACAATAGAAATAGACTCCGCTTCGCTCCGTGAAATAATTTGAAACAAGGATAAAAATTGTGATCCTTGAATTACGGCTCTAAAGGAACTTGGTATTCATCCCGTAATTCGTCAATCGTATTTCAATAAGTACTTCATACTTGGTACTTAGTACTTCGTACCTTGTACTTCGTACTTTATACATTGTACTTTGTACTTAGCACTTTAAACCAGCATCCCCGCTACCGTAGCCGTCATCAAACAAGCCAAAGAAGCTGCAAATAAAGCCCGGAAGCCCAGACGACTCAAGTTGCCCTGCTGATTGGGAGCGATAATCGATATACCACCCAATTGAATCGCTATGGAACTAAAGTTAGAGAATCCGCAAAGCGCATAGGTAGAAATGATGATGGACTTGGTGCTAATGGAAGCTGCTTCCTTCATTTCGGCAAGGCTTAGGTAAGCCACAAACTCATTGATTACCGTCTTTTGACCCAAAAGGCTACCCACTTGCAGGGTATCCACCCATTCTACGCCAATCACCCAAGCAAAAACGCGGAAGATCTGTCCAAAAAGATACTCCAAGGAGAAGCCTTTAAATTGACCTCCAGTAGAACTTTCCACCCAAGCATTCAATCCTGTATATTCTCCAAGCAAGCCGGTTAGCCCGTAATTGATGGCTGCGATCACTGCAATAAATGCCAAAAGCATCCCTCCTACGTTCAAGGCCAACTTCAATCCCTCGGCTGCACCAATTGACATCGCATCAATCAAATTGACGCCCATCGACTCTTGGTTCACTTCCAGCTTGTCCTGCTTGATTTCCTTTTCAGTCTCTGGGATAAACATTTTGGACATCACAATTGCCCCTGGAGCATTCATGATACTCGCACCCAATAAGTACGCTGCAAACTTGCTCTGCTCTTCCATGCTATCACCACCTAAAAACGCCACATAACCTGCGAGCACGCCCCCAGCAATAGTTGCCATACCGCCTGTCATCAAGCACATCAATTCCGACTTACTCATCTGAGGAATAAAGGGCCGTACCAAAAGCGGAGCTTCGGTTTGGCCGAGGAAGATATTACCGGCAGCAGAAAGCGACTCAGGACCAGATAGACGCATGGATCGTGCCATCACCCAAGCAATGCCGTATACGACCTTTTGCAAAATACCTAGGTAATACAAACCTGAGGAAACAGTAGAGAAGAAAATGATGGTTGGTAGCACCTTAAATGCAAAAATAAATCCAAAGCTATCCCCAGCTAGGTCCCCAAAAATAAAACGGGCACCTGCTTCGCTGAAGCTTAGAAATTTGACAAAGCCTTCAGATAGGAACTGGAAGGCCATTTTAACTACCTCAACCTGGGTAATCAAAAATCCGAATACCAGTTGAAGTGAGATGCCAATGGCAACTAACCTCCAATCAATCTTTTTTCGATTTGCTGAAAATAGAAAAGCCACCAATACAATGACCAAAATTCCGAAAGAGCCTCTTAAAATTTCCATACTTTAGATTAAACCAATTTTTAAAAATAGGCCAATCCTAGGCAAGAAAAAAGCCCCAAAGTGTTTTGGGGCTTAAAAATT
Source organism: Bacteroidota bacterium (assembly GCA_041175425.1). GTDB lineage: Bacteria > Bacteroidota > Bacteroidia > Cytophagales > Cyclobacteriaceae > Algoriphagus. The sequence continues at coordinate 3,478 of JBEDEY010000123.1, forward strand.
TAGTTTCTCTTGTTTATTTCATCCCGAATCCGGGCAGCTTTTTCGTAATCCTCATCCAAAATGGCTTTATCCAGCATCGAATTTAACT
>JBEDEY010000124.1:0-4503 GCA_041175425.1 Bacteroidota bacterium
GTAGCCAAATAATCTTTGAGCAAATCAATAGTTAGCGTATGGCTCATTTGCTGCTGTAATTTTTCAGAATGCTTCTTGCCAGGGCTGATTTATGCACTTCATCGGGGCCATCGTAAATGCGTGCACCGCGCTCGTGTCGGTACCAGAAGGAGAGGAGTGTGTCGTCTGTGATTCCCAAGGCACCATGTACTTGAATAGCTCGATCAACTACCTTCATAAGCACATCTGCCACGAAAAATTTGATGGTGGATATATCTTCTTTTACCGCTTTCGCTCCCAATTCCTGCATTTTCTGCGCAGTATCCAAGACCATCAAACGGCTGGCTTTGATTTCGGCTCTGCTCTCTGCAATCCAGTTTTGGATGGTTTGCTTTTCAGCTAAAACTTTGCCCACCTCGAGTTCTCGGGAAAGGGCACGGGTGCACATCATGTCAAATACGCGTTCACAGATACCAATCCAACGCATGCAGTGGTGGATCCGTCCAGGACCAAGTCTCTCCTGTGCCAGCGCAAATCCTTGGCCTTCCAGTCCAATTCGATTGGTCAGCGGTACTCGGCACTGCTCAAATTTCACCTCGGCATGGGAAAGGTAATCTTCACCCGCTTCTCCCATAATGGGAATGTTGCGAACCAAGGTATAGCCGGGCGTATCTAGAGGAAGCAAAATCATGCTGGCCTTCTGGTAGGGAGAGGGAGCATTGGGATTGGTTACCGCCATCACAATGGTGAATTGTGCCCCATCGGCAGCAGTGGTAAACCATTTGTGACCATTAATGAGGTAGTCCTCCCCATCAACTACCGCTGTGGTAGCCATATTGACCGGGTTACTTCCTGCAAATTCTGGTTCGGTCATCGCAAAGCAAGAGCGAATTTCTCCTCGTTGCAGTGGTCCAAGCCACTTGGCCTTTTGCTCCTCAGAGCCGAATTGATGGAGCAACTCCATGTTGCCGATATCCGGAGCAGCACAATTGAATACGTAATGTCCAATTGGGCTTTGGCCTAAAATTTCAGAGACATGCGCAAATTGAAGAAGATTCAATCCCAGTCCACCTTCATTTTTGGGTAGGTGAGGTGCAAAAAGTCCGAGGGACTTTGCTTGTTCTCGAAGGGCTTTAAGTTGGGGCAAATACTGTTTGAAGGGGCCTCTGACCACTTGCAGATCGATTGGGAAGATTTCCTTTTCTACAAACTGCCGGTAGGCTTTTAGGAGCTCCTTAAGCTGTTCAGGAGAAATTTCTTGTGTTGGCTGCATGATCAATCAAATGGTAAAGCCTCCATCCGCGGTCAAAATCGCTCCGGTAGTGTAGGTGGATGCTGGGGAAGCTAGAAACAAGGCCATTGCACCGATCTCCTCTGCAGTTCCTGCGCGTTTGATTGCCAACTGTTTGATAATCATGGCCATGATTTTTTCATTGGACCAAAGTGCCTCCGAAAATTTGGTTTGAATCAGTCCTGGGCAAATGGCATTGACGCGAATCTTTGAATCGCCCCATTCCTTGGCGAAAACTTTGGTCAACGAGATCAATGCAGCTTTTGAAACGGAGTAAATTCCGAGACCTTGTTCAGGCGATAAGCCCCCAATGCTCGAAATGTTGATGACGGAAGCATTAGATGACTTCCGCAAGTGTGGGTAGCAAAGTCTGCTTAGTTCAAATGCTGCCTTGACATTGACATTCATGATTTTGTCGAAGGCCTCGAGGGTAGTTTCGTGTACAGGTCCAAAAACAGGATTACTAGCGGCATTATTTACGAGGATATCGATGGTTCCGTACTTTTCAACAGTCTTTTCAACAAGTACTGAGAGCTCGGCCATGTTGCCTACATTGCAGGCTATTGGGGTTACTTCGTATCCTTTTGAATTGAGCTGAAGGGCTTGTTCGTCCAGCACATCTTGCTTTCTACTGCTGATGACTACTTTAGCTCCAGCTGCAGCGAATATTTCTGCAATGCTAAATCCGATTCCTTTACTAGCGCCTGTGATCAGGGCTACCTTTCCATCTAATGAAAAAACTGAAGATAAATCCATTCGTTTTTGGGTTAATTTTCTTCCAAAAGATAGGAAAAATATGACCATGCTGTAACTTGTGGCCCAAGCAATTTGAAATTATACCACACATTTTATCCTTTTTACGAGCACATGAAAGAATTAATTTTTGATCAGACGGGTACGCCTCAGGAAGTATTGTATCTTAAAGAAAGTGAAATGCCTCAGGCTAAGCCACATGAGGTGCTCATTCGGGTAACGGCCAGAAACATCAATCCCTCGGATATCATGTTTGTTCGCGGGATGTATGGCATTACGCCCAAGCTTCCAAGTAGTGCGGGATTTGAGGCCTGTGGTGTGGTAGAAAAGTCAGATGAATCGGGAAAAGTACCAGTAGGTACTCGTGTGATGTTTACAGCAATCGGTACCTGGAAGGAATATGTTTGCATTCCTGCCGCTTTGGTCATTCCCGTTCCTGCGCAAATGCCAGATTCGGTAGCTTGTCAAGCCTTTGTCAATCCGATGACTGCATTCGGAATGATTGAAGACTCTGGGCTAGAAGCAGGACAATGGTTGTTGCTCACTGCTGGTGCTTCTGCCTTTGGCAAGTTTGCCATCCAGATGGCCAAAGCCAAAGGGATCCGGGTAGCGGCTACTGTCCGCCATGAGTCTCAAAAGCAATTGTTGCTCGATTTGGGAGCTGAGTTGGTGATCAATACAGCTACAGAGAAATTGGCAAAAGTAATTTTTGAAAAAACTGAGGTAGGAGTGGATGTGGTTTTTGATGCGGTAGGAGGAGAGTTGGGTGTGAAGGCCTTGTCTTGTCTAAAGCAAAAGGGCAGGATGATGGTGTTTGGAGCGCTAGCCTTGGAAAACCTTTCGATCAATAGTGGCTTGCTCATTTTTAAAAATCTACGAATCGATGGATTCTGGCTTAGTACCTGGATTGAAGAGCTTCCTGCAGAGCAACGAATGAAAGCTTTTCAACGGGTATTCGGGTTTTTGATGCAAGATGATTCCAAGACGGATGTAGCGGCAACTTACCCCTTGGCTGAGTTTAAAGCGGCATTAGATGCTTACGAGCAAGCAGGAAGAAATGGAAAAATCCTACTTGTCAGTGAATAGTTAGGTGAATTTGAACAGCTAATTTTAGGATTATCGCCATATTTGCAATCGAACAGTTAAGAGATCAACCATGAATTGGGAAAAATTAGACCAAGAGCTTACCGAAATTGTACAACAACGGATTCAGCTAAGCGCTTTGGAGTATAGCGACGAAAACTACGACGATCTAGAAGAGCAATTGCATGATCTCGAAGATGACTTTAATGAAAATTACGAAGAGGTATTGGCTCCTGAATTGGAGAAAATCTATACCAAATTAAAGTCTGACACAGATGTATTGCTACCTACAGCCTACCTGGCCAATCACTACCAAGAAATGCTTCCCGATGCAAGAGGAAGCATTACCTATGAGGTGAGTGGGGAACAGGGAGTGCCTATTGAATCCGATGAACTAGGCAAAGTGGATATGCGTATCGTATTGATACCCAATCCAGTTCGATTTGTATTGCTGGTCAACGGCAAGCAATTGAAAGAATTGTGGAAAAGCAGATAAAAAAAGGGGCCTAGGCCCCTTTTTTATTAAAATAAACTAGCTTGAACTACCTGAGGTTTAGTAGCCTGTATGGTCCCTTTCAACATGTCTTGCATCAATTTGAGGAAACCTCGCTGCCATGCTTCTGGGCTTATCTTGGTTTCTTTTCCCTCAAACGAAATGGGTCCTTCCATTTTTTCATAGCCCAAGGCCATGCTCCAGATGGTGTAAAATGTGATCTCCGCTTGTAATTCAGGACGTATACTTCCATCCTTAATTCCTTGGGATACGATTTGTATCCCAAAGCGAGTAGGCTCTAGTTGAATTTCCAATAATTTGTGGAAATGGATGGAGTCCAAAATCAGTGGATTGATTTGTGATTTCAACGCTGGGTTGCTGTATTTTTTGAGCAAATCCAAAAAGTGAATGATGGATTGGTAGTACACGGGATGATCTTTCTCAAACTTCCAGATGCGTTGTACCAGGTCGGTCAGCATTTCTAATCCATTTTTTCCTTTGGCACGGAGCGTATCTCGAAACTCATCCTTTAGCAGATCAAAGGCCTTCTTGGTAAGTGCCATAAAAAGGTCCTCCTTGTTCTTGTAATAGAAATAGGTCAACCCTTTACTAATCCCTGCTTTCTTGGATACATCCTCCATGCGGGTAGCTGTAAAGCCTTGAGTAGTAAACAAGGCAATAGCTGCATCTAAGATTAGTTTTTCTTTATTTTTTTCGCCTGCCATTGGAGATGTGTAGCTTAATTGACCAAGCTCAAAGGTATTAAATCTTAGTCAAAAAGTAAGAATTGAATCTTAGTCAAATTCTGCTTAATGGTAAAAATTTTGAGTGTATTTTCCTCAAAAAACTATATTTAAGGCAGAATTTCGACGATTACATAATTCTTTTTCCCTTTTTGAACGAG
>JBEDEY010000125.1:0-2577 GCA_041175425.1 Bacteroidota bacterium
TTTTATAAATAAACTGGACATTATATGCTAAAAAAATTCCGAATCATAAATCTTCTTGGTCCGCCGCGGCGGATAGGAGCAAAGAAATTGTGGTCCGCTCGGTATGATGACTTTCCGCCGCGGCGGACTTTGCGTCTTAGCGGCTTTGCAGCATGCCCCGCAGAATTACGGGGCGCCTTATTCCTTTTTTCTTTTCTTCTTCTCGCCAAGGCCTGCCTGCTGTAGGCAGGCGCAGAAACCTGCCCGTCCGCCGCGGCGGACAGGAGGATATTCTACTTTCTTAAAATTGATAGTTGAAACATTTATTTCGTTTGTTTCGTTTATTTTGATTATAATTGAATTCTATTAAAACAAAATCCATGGATACCCTCGAAATCAATAAAAAGCCAAGCAAAGCGGAGCAAAAAATGGCTATAAAATCGCATGAAACACTATCACAAATCCTATTGAATGTTCATTCTCCAATGACTGAAATCGAGATCGAGGAAACCAAGCAAAAACTACAAATTCCCTCCAGTGCCTTAGCCATGTTCAACGAGATTTTAAAGGCTATGAGTCAGGGAAAACCAATTTCCATTGTACCTGTCACCACCGAAGTGAGCACTCATAAAGCTGCAGAAATTTTGGGCTGCTCACGCCCTCATTTGGTCAAGCTGCTTGAAACAGGTGAACTGGATTTTTTTAAAGTTGGCAAGCACCGAAGAATCAAATTTGAAGACGTAGTCAACTACAAACAAAAAATAAAAGCCGAGCAGAAGCGTAAACTGGTAGAAATGATACACAACGACGAAGAGCTAGGAGGATATGATTCCTAGCGTTCGTTTTCAGGCGGTTTTAGACACCAATGTGATTTACCCTTTGATTTCAAGGGATTTACTTTTTTGGTTTGCCCATTACGATTTATATACTCCAAAGTGGAGCAAGCATATTTTTGATGAATGGGAAGATGTGATGATGAGAAAAGGGTTGAATCAAAAGGATGCAGCGAAAAGAATTGCCACAGTCAACTCAGCTTTTCCTGAGGCCATGGTAAAGAATTATGAGTTTTTGATACCTACTTTAAATTTACCCGATCAAAAAGATAGACATGTCCTTGCGGCTGCTATAAAATCTAATTCCAACTGCATCGTAACTAACAATCTGAAGGACTTTCCGAAAGAACTAGTAGACAAGTTTGAGGTTGAAGTAATTTCAGGAGATGATTTTTTGGTCGAACTCATCGACTTAAATCAGGATCAGTCAATTGCTGCTTTCAAAGAGATGGTATCAATTCGGAAAAATCCAAAAATGGAGGAGATCGAAATTGTAAACCAACTCAAGAAATGTGGCTTGAACAAAACAGCAAGTTTTTTACTTAGTCTGACCTAAGTTATATTGAACGAATAGAAATAAATCCACCGCGGCCTGCGAAGGGCAGTGCACTAAGTAAAAACCTTTGCTCGAGCATTTCTTTATAGGAAAAACAGCTTCCTGATCAACTGAAGGCGGAATTTAGGGCCAAACATTATTCATCACCTGGCCAGCTAAGCATGAAATTTAAGTTAGACTAGGTACAAACCAAAAAGCCTCAACAGTTTTGCTGTTGAGGGAGTCGTTTTTCATCAAGTATAGGTCACACAAAAGTACTAAGAACCCCTACGCTTCGTTGGAGATTACAAGCTTGTAAAATGAACCTGAATGATCCCGCTCATTCTTAGGTTTGCCCTGCTATTTTTAGATAATTATGACCCATTACACACATACCTCCTCCCAGTTGGACCTGATCCGACAAACCCTCAAAACCGAGTTTATTGGACTAGAAGAAATCATCGACCAATTTATCGATGCCGTTACCCCCTGGTGCATGATGCGAGACAGCCAAGCCCGTCCCCTGGTAGTCAATCTCTGGGGCCTAACGGGAGTGGGAAAATCTTCCTTGGTTCGTCGATTTCTACAGCTCTGGAACGAGGAGGAGCAGCTGCTCTGGTTTAACCTCGGGTCAAAAGGATACTTCAAAGAAATTCTCAATTCCATGCATGAAATGCGAGCCATGGATGGCAATCCGGGGGTGATTGTCTTTGATGAGTTTCAGCATGCCAAAACACTCGGTGCTGGGGGAAAAGAGTTGGACGAACCCCTGGATCGCATGATCTGGCAGCTGCTCGACGATGGCAAGTTTCTCTACACCAACAACTGGGGCGATCGCCACGACCTGGAAGAACTGATCAATGGGCTCGAGCGCTGCTTGAGCGAAGGGGTAGTCATCGAAAATGGAAAAGTGGTGGCTGAAATAGACTACTTTACCAATCTGTTTGACAAATACACGCAAAACAAGCAAGGCGAACCCATAAACGCGCTTTCCGAACGGAATGTGAATCTGCTATTTGAGTTTGTCAAATCCGAGTTCAAGTACAAAACCGAACTCAAGCGGTACTTCCACCAACTCAATGGTCCCGAATTACTCGACTTTGTCCGCAAGGTGGAGCGAAGCTTCTGCACCACCAAGGAGATCAACCTCTCCAAGTCCTTGATCTTGGTGATCGGCAACTTGGATGAGGCCTTCTCCATGAGCCGCGAGGTGTCGGCAGACCAAAACCC
>JBEDEY010000126.1:0-4867 GCA_041175425.1 Bacteroidota bacterium
TCGAAAAACATTCCCCACGGTCACCTCGGTGTCCAATTTGTAGTTTGAGGATGAATACTTCGTATGGAGTTGATCCAACTCTTTTTTTCGTTGCTCAAGGAGCTCCCTAAAATAAACTTGATTTTGGTAATCGGATAGGGGATCAATTCCTCCTCCTATGGTACCTGCATTCGTATTGAGGGGGAGTTCGACTACGTGAATGAGGGTGATATGAAGTTTGGAGTAGGTTGCGGATAGCTTCGTGGCAAAGTCAAGTGCATGGACAGCCATCTTCGAAAAATCGTAAGGAACGAGGATATGGATCATGAGTTCTAGCGTTTATTCAGTCAATGTAACTGGAATAATAGGGCTAGAAAATGACTTTTGTCAGCTACTTACAGAATCAAGCCAATTCCAAAAAGTAGCGTCCAAATTAACGTACTGAGGGCCATTTTCTTGAGGTAAGGATCTGTTTCAGCAGCAGTTGTTGCAGACTGAATTCCTTGGCTTATCTGGATCATCCATGGCAGCATCAAAGATGCTAAAAGAGGGGTATAGGTTTGATTGAGCAATACGAAATAGAGTAAACTACTATTTCCTAGTACGACTAAAGCCCAATGGTAACGGATTGCATTCGTGCGCCCTATGCGCACAGGAATTGATAATTTTCCAGCGAGTCGATCTGAGTCAATATCTCGGATGTTATTGATGTTGAGTACCGCAGTACTAAAGCATCCTAAAGAAAAGGCAATCAACAGGACCAAGGGATTGGCTTCTAAGGCATGTAAAAAGTAAGTTCCTGTAACCCCCACAATTCCGAAAAAGAGAAAAACGAAAATATCTCCCAATCCAGCGTATCCATAGGGGTTCTTTCCTGATGTATAGCGGATTGCTGCCCATATCGCAGCTAGGCCTAGGCCAAGAAAGCCCAAGAAATAGTTCCAATCCGGTAACGCAATGTAAATGAGGATGATCCCTGTGCCTAGTGACAAGCCTCCAAAAAGGACCATAGCACGTTTCATTTCTTGTAGGGAAATTAGGCCGGACTGTACCGCACGGATAGGACCTTTTCGTTCCGAAGAATCCGCCCCATGAATGCTATCCCCGTAATCATTTGCGAGGTTGGAAAGGATCTGAAGAAAAATAGTGGTGAAAGAAGCCAATAGCAACACCTCCCAACGGAAGCTTCTTTGCCATTGAGCCAAAAAGGAGCCCGCAAAAATACTTGCTAGGGCCAAGGGTAAGGTACGAAGCCTGACTGCATGCAGCCAGGCTTCTTTTTTTGATTGAATGCTTCTTTTCAAGGAAAAAGGGTAATCAGGACTTGATAAGGCTTAAAATTTCCTCGTCCATAGGTTTTACGGAAGAAGGGAAAAATTTAACCAACTCTCCCTTTTCATTGATTAGGTACTTGCAAAAGTTCCAGCTTGGCTCTTGGTTGTTCCATCCATTGAGGCTGGCATCTGAAAGCCAACGGTAGAGGGGATGCTTGTCAAAACCTTTCACGGATACTTTTTCAAACATAGGGAAGGTTACGCCAAACTCGGTGGAACAAAATTCTTTGATTTCTTCGTTGGTGCCGGGTTCCTGACCCCCAAAATTATTTGCTGGGAACCCTAGAATCAAGATTTCCTCGCCATACTGGGCATATAATTCTTGGAGCTGTGCATACTGTTTGGTATAGCCACACTTTGAAGCCACATTTACCAACAACAGTTTTTTGCCTTTGAATGATGCGAAATCTACTTCCTGACCATTGATGTCTTTGACTTTGAAATCATAAAATGAACTTTCCATAGTTTGGTCGTATGCTGGGTGGAAACTAGCTGTATCTGTAGGTCGATCTAAGGTCGTACCACATGCCAATAAGGCTACACTGAGGGAAATTAGGACTGTTTTCATAATTACATTCTTTCAGGAACTTGTATACCTATCAAACTCATTCCTCTTTTGATTGTTTTGGCTGTTTGTAAAGAAAGCGCTACCCGAAAAGATTGGAGTTGGCTGTCTTTCTCATGAAATATAGGTAGCTCGGCATAGAATCGATTGTATTCTTTGGCGAGATCAAATAAATACTGGGCTAGAATGGCTGGGGAATATTCCTCAGCAGCCATCTTTATTCTTCGTTCAAAATCATTCAAGAGTTGGATCAACGCAGATTCCGTATCGGCAAGCTCGCTTAGGTTTGCAAAACTATCCGCAGAAAGATCTACCCCAATTTGTTCGGCTTTTCTTAAAATTGCCGCAATTCGAGCATGGGAATATTGAATAAATGGACCTGTGTTGCCTTGGAATTCAATGGATTCTTGGGGATTAAAGAGCATTCGTTTTTTAGGGTCCACCTTCAACAAGAAGTACTTGAGGGCACCCATTCCTAGCATTTCATACAACTCGAGGGCCTGCGCTTCCGTGAATCCTTCGATTTTACCCAGCTCCTTGGTGTGGTGTGCCGCAGTAGCGACCATTTCCTCCATCAATTCATCTGCATCCACTACTGTTCCTTCTCTAGACTTCATTTTGCCAGTGGGAAGGTCTACCATGCCGTAGGAGAGGTGGTACAGACCAGGTCCATAGGAACGACCGAGTTTTCGCATGATTTTGAACAAGACATCAAAGTGGTAATCTTGCTCATTTCCAACTACATATACAGATTTATTGATCTGGTGATCCTGGTATTTTAGATCGGCTGTTCCCATGTCTTGGGTGATGTAAACCGAGGTACCATCTCCTCGCAATACGAGTTTCTCGTCTAGTCCCTCGTCTGTCAGGTCTACCCAAACCGAGCCATTCTCCTTTTTGAAAAACACCCCTTTGGAAAGGCCTTCTTCTACGATATCCTTGCCAAGTAGGTAGGTATTGGATTCGTAATAGGTAACATCAAAGTCAACTCCCATCCGCTTGTAGGTAGCATCAAAGCCTGCATATACCCAGCCGTTCATTTTGCTCCAAAGGCCAATCACTTCTGGATCTTGATCTTCCCATTTGCGGAGCATTTCTTGTGCTTCGAGTAGGAGAGGCGCATTTTTCTTGGCATCCTCTTCGGATTGTCCCTGTTCCATCAACCCTTTTTGCTGGGCTTTGTAATGGCTGTCAAATAACACATAATACTTACCCGCCAAGTGATCTCCTTTGAGTCCTGATGAGGCTGGTGTTTCACCATTTCCAAAGTGCTGGTAAGCCACCATGGATTTGCAGATGTGGATGCCTCGGTCATTGACAAGATTTGCCTTTACAACCTCGTATCCAGAAGCTTTGAGCAGCTCAGCAACTGAGTAACCTAGAAAATTATTTCTCAGGTGACCTAAGTGGAGCGGTTTGTTGGTATTAGGGGAAGAATACTCCACCATTACTTTTTGGCCGTTACTAGGAAGTTGGCCGAAGCTTGTAGAGGAATAAACTTTTTTGAATAGGTGAATCCATTCTTCTTGGGCAACCACCAGATTCAAAAACCCTTTGACCACATTGAAATCCTTCACCGCAGATACATTTGCTTTGAGGTAGGTACCAAGTTGGTTAGCAGTAGCTTCTGGACTCAGTTGGGACTGCTTCAAAAATGGAAAGACTACAAAGGTATAGCTGCCTTCAAACTCTTTTTTGGTAGGGGCCAAGCTGAGCTGATCCAATGGAACAGATGCTTGAAAGCAAGAAGCAAAAGCATCTTGGATGCCCTTGAGGATGGAATCTTGAAAATTCATGGTATCGAGGTTTACCCAGAGAAAGTTGGTTAGCGTTCCTACTCTTATTCTATTGGAGCAGTATTCCCTTATCTGTGATGCAACAAATTTAAGACGGCTTCTCGTAATATGTGGCACCACTGTTCATAATAACAAAAAAAAGTCTGAGCAGCTGTGTTTGAATAAATTTCTCAATCAAGATCAAAAGGGTCTTAATTGAGAATTAAAAGTGATTCACCAATGATTTTGTAGTAATCTCCAACACCTCGAATGCAATTTCTGCCATGGTATTTTCACTGTCGAGAGTTGGGTTCACTTCCACGATTTCCCAGCAGCAAACGCGCTTGTCCTTGATGAGTTCGGCATTCAATTGGATGGCTTCCTCTACAGTCAGCCCATTCGGCACTGGTGTGCCTGTTCCAAGGGAAATGGAAGGATCTAAACTATCGACATCAAAGGAAATGTAGAGTTGATCACAGTCCTTGAGTAACTCCAGTGCTTGCTTTGCCACCTCCATCACACCTAGCTCCCGGACGATTTCAGTAGTGAAATTCATGATTCCAAATTCTGCAATCAGTGAATTTTCTGGTTCTTCGGTATCTCTAACGGAAATGTAGACGATGTCTTTCGGATGAATTTTTGGGGAATCTCCACCAATTTTTTTGATTCGATCCCAGTAGGCACGAGTCTCTTGGGAAGGTTGATTGATCTGGCATTCTAGATTATCCAAGTGTGCTGCCATAGCGAGTGGCATGCCGTGCATGTTGCCAGAAGGAGTGGTGTAGGGCGTATGGAGATCCGCATGGGCATCAATCCAGATTACGCCCAATCGCTTGTCAGGATGGGCGCCTTTGATGCCCATAATCGTACCTGCAGCTGTGCTATGATCACCCGCTAGGATGATGGGAAACTTCTTTTCAAGTCGCAAAGATTCAATGGTAGAGGCCACATTTTTGACGACCTGATATACACCATCGATGTAGTTGGCAAAAGGGTGTTTGTTGCCTTTCCAGAGAAAATTATTGGCATCGGGTACGTGGATGGGTTCGAATTGGGAGAAAAAATTAGACTTTTTGTCCAGACTCGCGATTTTGAGGGCATCTACTCCTAAGCTTGCACCACGGGTGCCGGCAGCAATTTCGGAACGAACTTCTACCAATTTAATCTTTCTCATCGCTAGGGTATAGTTGGGTTTTTTCTAGGGGTAAATCTAC
>JBEDEY010000127.1:0-6396 GCA_041175425.1 Bacteroidota bacterium
GAACATACCCTACTTCGGCAGAGTAGTTTTCAGATACGTACTCATGCTGCCAGTTCCAAGTCATGTTGCCGCTGGCATATTTCAAATTCGCTGCATGGGCGATTCCCCTTCCTACAGCATCTGGACCAAAGGATTGGAGAATCATTGCCTTACCTGTCCATAGGTTGTTGGCGGAGGCAAGATTGTACTCAAAACCTAAATTGCGGTTGAATTCTGTGTAGCGGGTTTTGTTTTCAGGGACTAGGGAGGGGTCATAATTCAACGATTGCTTATTGACTACCAAGGCGCCGATGGTCGATCGTGCCCCTACTTGTCGCTGTAAGGACACCACGGAGAAGTTTTGTGCCGGCAGCCCAGTCTCCTCAACGGCTCCCGTCTGCATGTTGAGCGCTCCGATACGCCAGTCCTTGTTGAGCTTGCCACTGAGTCGCGCTCCAAATTGGATGGGAGCATTGAGGCCTATTCGCCGCGAAAAGAAGGGTCGAAGGCTACTGTAGCCATAGCTTCCAAATAAATCCCCATTCTCTAAGAAAAACTGTCTGCGCTCTGGAAAGAAGAGTTCAAACCGATCCAAATTCGTCACCTGTCGGTCTACTTCCACCTGGGAGAAGTCTGGATTGACCGTTAAATCTAAATTTAAAGCAGAGGTCAGCGAGATTTTTGCATCGAGGCCAACTTCTCTTTTGTAGCTTGGCTTCTCACCAGACTGCCCATTTTTGCTAAGACCTCCCAAGGTGTAGGGGATCAAGGAAATATTTGCTCCTGCATCTGGCGGTGGCTGGTCCCAGACCAAGGTGCCCGTGTAGGCAAGCGTGGAGGAGGGGAATTGTCGAGGCACAGGTGCCCAGCCAGATTTTTCAGTGGTTTTGAGGTCAAGCCGCGAAAAGTTGATGCCCCATTCCTGTATGCCTTTCTTGTAGCGGATGGATTTGAAAGGGATGGCTGCCTCAAAGACCCAACGGTCGGCGTAGTTTTTCACTTTCGAGACCCACTTGTTATCCCAGCTAAGGTCTATGGAAGTGCCATTTGCCATCTGCCCATCCCATTGCGCACCTGCGGCATTGGCACCGAAGGAGAATCCATTGGTGAGGTCATCAAAGGGGTCCATGAAGAAGATGAAGTTGTCGTTTTTCCCAAAGTTAAAATCCCTCCGCAGCGACTCGACCATATAGGGACCATCGCTCGCATGGTAGTTGATCACATAGAGATAGAGCTGCTCCTCGTCGTAACTCATGCGAACCTCTGTTTTCACCTTAGAGAAACTGGTATCCATAGGAGTGATCATAAAAAAGTTGCTCGCCACCTCGGCTTCTTCCCACGTTTTTTCATCCATGATCCCATCTACTGCGATGGGGCTACTCGCTTTTTGAATATTCAGGCGGTAGGAGGCATTGATTTTTTGGGCAAGTCCTTGACTAATGACTAACAAAAAAAGTAAATAGGTAAATCCAATGAAACGCATAGCAGGAGCAAGTGGGGCAAAACTTATTGTTTGATTCGGTAATTAAAGGTGAGGTTGGCCTGCCGTAGGATCATCTGCGATTCACCCTCCGTGAAGAAATTGCCTCCTTCTGTCACGTAGCGGTTGATGCGGGAGTTGAGGGCATCGGACAGGGTGAAGATGAGTGTTCCTCTTTGGCCTAAGATTTTTTTGCTTGCTGAAAAATCCAAAAAGAAGATCCCTTTCTGCACACCTTGAGCCGTTTTTCGTCGAGCTTCGTAATTTCCACGTAGCTGTAAGTCCCAGCCTTTGTCCAAGGTGAAGCGGGAGGTTTGTCTGAAAAGCATGGAAGTGGTGGTCGCTTGAAAATTTTGGTTCAGATTGCTTCCATCTACTTTTGCATAGAAAAAGTTGGCATTGAAGTCCAGTTTCCACCAGGACTTGGCAGCATAATCCCCACTCAATTCTAGACCATAGGATTCTTCCCCAACTAAATTGTAGGGAGCCGTTACCGAGAAACCATTTTCTCCTACACTCCGAATGCGTTGAATTTTATCTTGCGTATTTCGGTAGTATAGGGTAGAAAATAGGGTGCTTTTCTCCCCATACAAGATATGACCTAGTTCGTAGGCATCTGTAAACTCTGGGTTGAGGTTGGGATTGCCCGAAAAAAAGTTGCGTTGGTCTGAGAAGGTCACGTAGGGGCTCAGGTCATTGTAAACCGGGCGTCTAATGCGACGGCTGTAGCTTAGCTGGAATGCATTTTTTGCATTGGCCTTGTAGTTTAGGTGACCGCTTGGAAAAAGGTTGGAATAGGCTCTCGGATTCGACTCTTTGGTCTCCACCAGTCGGGTCTCAATGTCGGTATACTCCGCCCTCAAGCCTGCTTGGTAGCTCCACTTTGCCCATTCGTTTGCCAAGATGCCGTAGACTGCTAGAATATTTTCGTCATAGAGGAAGATATTGTCTAAGCCATCCACGGTTTCGTAACTGCCTGATTCCTGTAATTCCTGAACCAAATAGTCATTTTCCATTTCGCGGAAGCTGGTACGAATCCCTGTCTCTATCTTTCCTTTGGTGGCAAAGGGTTGTGTGTAGTCTACCTGCAGTAGGTATTGGTTTTCATACTCGTCATTCAAGGAAGTTTGGGTCAAGGCACCCTTCGGGAGTTTAAGTCCAGCGGGAGTAAAGGCGTTCTCGGTAAACAGCTGATTGGATCTTTCCCAGTAGTTCAAATAGGTAAAGGATGCATTCAGTTCGTGCCCTTTTCGTTCAAACCTTTTTTTGAAATTTAGGATTGCCTCCTTGTTGGGCTCATCCTCCGTCTCGTCTTGTCGGCGTAGGTCATAGCCTAGGTAGTTGTCTAAGGTATTCAAGTAATCCTCGTACCGAATATCGGTGATCCGATGGGCATCACTTCTACGCCACACATAGGAGGCGGTGAGGATACTTTGTTCACTAAAAAAATAATCAAGTCCAGCCCGTAAACTATTGTTCAGGCTACTTACCGTGGTATTCGACTTTTGTTGAAGGAGCAAGCTACTGCCATCTTCTTGGTACACCTCTTGGTACAATTCCCCTCTACCAGGGCTGTTGCGATTGGCAAGTCCATAGTTGACAAACCAGTTGATTCGATTTTTACGGTAGTTGAGGTTGGCGGTAAATCCTAGGTTGAGTGGAGATCCGACAATTACTTCTCCAGAGCCATTGAAACCCTGTTTCTCATCTTTTTTCAGGATAATGTTGATCACCCCTGCCATCCCTTCGGCTTCATACCTGGCAGAGGGGTTGGTGATCACTTCCACGCGTTCCACCAGGTTGGCCGGAAGCTGGCGTAGCCCACTGCTCCCTTTAAAACTCACAAGTCCAGAGGGCTTACCATCGATAAGGATGCGCACATTCGCGGAGCCTCTCAAGCTGACATTTCCTTCCGGATCCACAGCAACGGAGGGAAGGTTCATCAGGATGTCGGAGGCATTTCCACCTGCATTGGCGAGGTCTTTCCCTACATTGAAAATGCGCTTATCCAAAGCGAGTTCCATCATCGTTTTTTCCCCTTGCACCAGTACTTCTGCCAGATCTGAAGTACTGGATTTTAGCGTTAGGACTCCAAGGTCTACTGTATTTTGCTTGGCATTCAAGGTAAAAACGGAAGACTTGATGGGCTCAAATCCCATAAATTCCACAAGCGCGTAGAAGGAACCTAGGGGCAATACCACTTCAAAATTTCCTTTTTCGTCCGCGATACCTCCTCCGATCAGACTGTCTTTTTGGGTATAAACTCCCACGGTTGCAAACGGGAGAGGGCTGGCTTTTCCGCTTTCCTGAACAGTTCCCCGCAGCTTGCCTTTCTGCTGGGCTTCGAGGTCATGCAGCGGAACAAAAAGTACCACAAAAAAGAAAAGGCTAAGGCAAAAGGATTTCATAGGTTTGGAATTTGGCTTATGCGTTAGATTCAGAACTGATACAAAAGTTTAAGGGCCTCCCTAGTTGTGCAGCAATTCATGACTAACCTAAACTAAAATAAGGCCTTTTTACTCCTTAATTTGACAAGTGGAAAAAATAAAGGTCGACGCTTTCCTTCGTTTTGGTGAAAATAAACCCTAGGCCACTTAATTCATGGCCGAAAGCAGTTGCAGGACGATTCCTGCGGAATTAATTGCTGCAGGGCGGACAAACTGGTTGAAACTCACTCGTGCTACTTGGTTGGCATTGTCGCTGCAGCTGCGTAGGACGATAAAGGGAACTCCCAAAGTTCTGCAAAGGTGCGCTACGGCGGCCCCTTCCATTTCAGTGGCCAAGGCTTCGTAGTCCGTATACAACTGTTCCGCAGTCGCCTGGTTGCTCACAAACACATCAGCAGTTGCAATCACCCCTGAAAATACGCGAGGAGCTCGATTGGAAATGGGGATAAAGGTGACCCGCTTGGCTGCGGCTTCGGCCTGCTGAACCAATCCTGGATCTGAGTGGATGTACAGGTCTTCGTATCTCCCACCCGATAGCTTACGAAAAGGCGAGATCTTGAAACCTACCGAATCGATCTGCCCAAAATCAGTTTGAATCAATTTCGTCCCGATAACCACATCACCCGGCAAGGACTCTGGGTGCAAGCCTCCTGCCACGCCGGTGAAGATCAGTTGTTTGGGGGTAAAATGATTCAAAAGGATTGCGGTGCTGTAGGCTGCATTTACCTTGCCAACTCCAGATTTCCCGATGACTACTTCTTGTCCTTTTAAGATGCCGGTGTAGAAGGTAAGCCCTCCACGGTGTACTTCTTCTTTTTCCTTCAGCGAATCCAACAGGATGGCGATTTCCTGATCAAGGGCTCCCAAAACTGCAATGCGTTGCGCGGTGGCACCTAGGGAGAGGAGTAGAAAAAGGAAGAGGAAGGAAAGTGATTTCATAGCGCGAGAAAGAAAATTGAAAGTAGGCTAATCCAAATTAAAATGGGGTGAATTTCTTTTCTTTTTCCTGCCGCGAATTTCAAAAAGGTGAAGGCAATAAAGCCAAAAGAAATACCTATCGACAAGCTGTAGGTGAAGGGAATGAGGACAAGCGTCAAAAAGGAGGGAAGGGCCTCCTCAGGATTTTTCCAATCGATTTGGGTGAGGGGCAAGATCATGAAGGAGCCTACGAGCACTAAGGCGATGGAACTTGCAATGGATGGGATGAGCGAAAGGAGGGGAGAGAAAAACAAGAAGGGAAGAAACAGCAAGCCTGCAGTGATGGCAGTAAGACCTGTTCTTCCGCCAGCGGAGATTCCCACCGCTGACTCGATGTAAGCAGTGCCTGAACTGCTGCCTACCAATCCCGCTACGAGGGTAGCTAAAGAATCTGTAAGCAGGGATTTCTGCATGTTTTGAGGGTTGCCATCTGCATCCTTGAGGCCTGAAGCCTCTGCCAAGCCTACAAAGGTGCTGATTCCATCAAACAGCAGGGTGAAGGTAAAGACAAAAATTACGGGCAAGTAGCTGTAGCGAAGTGCTCCAAGAAGGTCCGCTTTTCCCACTAAACTGAAATCAGGCCAGGAGAAAATTCCGGTGTAGTTGACCAGGGTGGCTGCACCTCCAGAAATAGCAGTTGCATCACCCCACCAGCGCCCAATTGGCCATGCGAGTAAGGTCGTAAAAGCTATGCCAAAAAGGAGGGCTCCCGGAACTTTCCGAAGGGTCAAAGCACCCGTAAAGAGTAAGCCGGCGAGAAAGGTGAGCGTGACGGGATCTTTAAACGAAGCCATGCTCACCAAGGTGGCAGTGTTTGCCACAATGAAATCGGCGTTTTGAAAACCAATGAAACAAATGAAAAGTCCAATGCCAGCCGATACGGAATGCCGGAGGGAACTTGGAATGGCACGAATGATTTTTTCTCGGGTGTTGAATAGGGAAAGGAGGAGAAACAACACGCCAGACCAGAAAACCGCACCCAAAGCTTCTTCAATCGTTAGTCCAAATCCCAAGACTGCGGTGTAGGTAAAAAATGCATTGATGCCCATGCCTGGAGCTACCACGATTGGGTTTTTCGCATAAAGCCCCATCATCAAGCTGCCAAAGGAGGACACCAACACCGTTGCGGTAACGACAGCAGAGAAAGGCATTCCTGTAGCCGAAAGAATCGCTGGATTGACGATGATGATGTAAAAACAGGCCAAAAAGGTGCTGACCCCTGCGAGGATTTCGGTTTTGGTGTTCCGCTTCATGGCCTCAAAATAGACAAATCCGCACTAGAATAAAAAATTTGATAAATAGGCTGTCAACAGTCCACCGTCCACAGTCGACAGCAAATTGTACTTATGGACTACAATTGACTGTGGTCTGTCGACCGTCAACCGTTGACAAAAAAACTATTGAAAATTCAGCACAATCGTCACTCCTTTTCTTCGAAGGGAGGAGATGGCGTCTCTGATTTCCGGAGCTGTTTTATCAGCCACATAGAGGTTGTTGATGCCGTGCGAGAAG
>JBEDEY010000128.1:0-4245 GCA_041175425.1 Bacteroidota bacterium
TTATCAAAAAAGCACAAGAGGGCAACTTTGACTGGGCAAGTATTGGCACTATAAACATGCTCAATACCAAATACCTCATCGCTGGAGCAGATACCAATGCAGTATTTGAAAACCCTGAAGCTTATGGCCCTGCTTGGGTTCCTAGCCAACTTGTCCCCGTAGGCAGCAACAAAGAGGAAATGGACAAGCTTGGTACCATCGATACCAAAACGCAAGCCACCATCAATAGCAAGGAATTTGGAGCACAAAAAGCAGGTGCAGGAAAAATAAGCCTCACCAAGCATGCTCCCAACGAACTGACCTACCGAGCAGAAATGACCACTGCAGGCTTGGGGGTGTTTTCGGAAATCTACTACCCAGCAGGCTGGACCGCCAAGTTAGATGGCAAGGAAGTTCCCATCCTTCGAACCAACTACCTCCTACGCGGACTTCAGCTTCCTGCAGGAACTCACGAAATTGTCTTTACCTTTGCCCCCACAAGTTACAGCGCTACCAAAACCCCAATGATTCTATTTCAGTATGCATTGGTGATTTTGTTGATTGCTGGACTAGTTACCACCTACCGAAAATCAGATGCAAGCCGCTGAAGAACAAGATAAAGTCGTTCGCTTCTACGACCAATTTGCCGAGAAGCAAGAAAAAACAGGTATCAACTCCCGGCATCTAAGTATCCTGGAGAAGGTGAAACAAGCCGGTTTGAAGGCGCAGCACCGCATCTTGGAAGTGGGTTGTGGCATCGGCACAGTATCCCACCTATTGGCCACCCAAGTGCCTCAAGGAGAGGTGCTGGCAGTGGACATCTCACCAGAAAGTATCGAAAAGGCTCGTGTCCTTTGGAAAAAGCAAGACAACCTGAAGTTTGATGTGTCAGACATGTCTGACTTCAACTTGCCTGGTAAGAAATTTGACTTTTTTGTGTTCCCAGATGTATTGGAGCACATTCCTGTGGCCCAGCATGCACAGTTATTCAAAAATATTCAAGCACATGCACACCAAGATTCGGTGTTGTTTGTTCACATTCCTGCACCCCGCTACTTGGAGTGGATGATCGCCAATCAACCGGAGAAACTGCAAGTTATCGACCAGCCATTGGATACCGGAATTCTGGTACAGACCTTGGGAGCAGCTGGTTTTTACTTGGAAAAAATGGAAACCTACGCCCTCTTTTTCGAAGAAAAAGACTACCAATATTTTGTGTTCCGCTCTTCCAAAAAATTGCAGCAATCCACTGCAAAAAGTAAGTGGCAGGTCCTTAAAGAACGAATTCTCATCCGTTTGAAATACGGAATCACGAGTTAAAAAATCATCGAATGAACATCAAAGTCGGCACCGTAGTAGGCCTTACCTACGAACTCAAAGTAAGCAAAGAGGAAGATGAAATTGAATCTGCACCCTTCAGTGTAGAGGTTCGAGAAGCAGACGATCCCTTTTACTTTCTATTTGGACAGAGTGGCTTGCCTGAAAAATTTGAAGAGCTCCTCGAAGGCAAGAAATTGAATGAAGAGTTTTCCTTCACGTTGACGACAGAAGAAGCCTATGGAGAGGCGGATGAAGAACTCTTGGTGACCTTGCCCGTGGATCAGTTTTCCAAGGAGAGAGGCTTCAGTCCATCCATGCTTGAGGAAGGTAATTTTCTCCCACTCGTCGATGAAAATGGCTACCCCATGCAAGCGAAGGTTTTGAAAAATATGGGAGAAGAGTTGCTGCTTGACTTCAACCATCCTTTAGTTGGATTTGACCTGCACTTTGAAGGCAAGGTCATCGAAGTTCGAAAAGCCACCGAAAAAGAAATCGAGCAGGGGCATTTGGAAGAAGAAAATAGAAATTAGGGTAGAAATACAGTAGAAAAGGACTTCGATTCGCCTGCCTGCGGTAGGCAGACTTCGTGAAATAAATGGAAATAGCAGCAGAATCTTCAAATTCAACTTATTTCTATTGCATTTCGATTGTGATTCAATTAGTAAAAACCACAAAGAATATTTACTGCCATTTTCTCAAAAATAATTGAGGATTAAACCTCAACCATTTCTTGGTACTTGGTACTTCGTACTTTATACTTTTTCTAGGATTTTAGCAGCAATACTTTTTCTTCTTGAATATGCAGGTACACGCGGTCCCCGATTTGGTACTTGCGCCCCGGATCATCTACTTCCCAAAGCTGCCCACCTTCCCGCAAGCGAACCTGCAGGGTATTGTAGTGGACCAGAAAACGCTGGTCTACCACATGTCCTACGAAACCACCTCGGGTACGGATCCGGATATCGGCAGGTCGGATGTAGGCTTGCTCCCGATCTGGAAGGGCATTGATGGAAGAAAAAAGGCGCGCCACATACTTTGATTTTGGATGCTCACAGAGCGCTTTGGAATTCCCCTTTTGGGTGATTTTGCCCTTTTGAAGCACCACTAGAGAATCCGTAAGCCAAAGGGCATCGTCCAAATCGTGCGTTACAAAAATGACAGTAGTGTCCATCTCTTGCAGAAGTTCCTTCAATTCCTGAATCAACTTTCTTTTCTGAATCGCATCCAAGTGGCTAAAGGGTTCGTCTAGCAATAGGACCTCCGGTTCTACGGCCAAGGCTTGTGCGATCGCCACCTTCTGCTGCTGCCCCCCACTGAGTTGCTTGGGAAGCCGGTCCTTGTAGAGAGTCAAGCCGAGTCGATCCAGCAAGTGTACCACCCGTTGCTTTCGGTAGCCTTCTTCGTAGTTCAACAGCGGACGAGTGATGTTTTCCTCCACCGTCGTATTAGGAAAAAGCTGGTAATCTTGATGGATCAGTTTGATCTCGTCGTAGCCAGGAACCAACTTTTCTGCTGGACTTTCAATTTTCTTCCCATCCAACAGCACCTCACCCGAACTCTGGGTCAACAAGCCTGCGGCGATGCGCAGCAAGGTACTTTTGCCCGAGCCACTCTCGCCAATGATGGAAACAAACTCCCCTTTGGAAAGCTCCAAATTAAACTCTTGCAAGGCAGTATGGGAATCGTAAGATTTGGTGAGGGCGCGTAAGGAAAAATAGGACATGTTCGCTGAGGGCAGATTGGTGGGGAATACTTGATGTTTCTAAGATAAGAAGAGGATTTGAAAAGTCCTCCCTCGAGTTACTTTTAGAAAAAATGGGCCAACGCTACACGGTTTGGTGAACAAGCACCTCTTTTTTTTGTTAGTTTCACAGTTCAACTCACAATCATACCCCATGAAACACATTAACACTCTTTTATTAACCCTAGCCTTCATCCTCGTAGGCTCTTTTGCTGCACAAGCGCAAATTCAACAGCCTGCGGCTAGTCCTGCAGCGCATGTAAGCCAGGTAGTTGGCTTCACCAAAATCAGCATCGACTATTCTTCTCCTGCTGTGAAAGGAAGAAAAGTATTTGGTGGCCTCCATAAGTATGGAGAGACTTGGAGAGCTGGAGCAAACGGCCAAACCATCATCGAATTTAGTACTTCGGTAAGTGTAGGCGGCAAAAACTTGGCTGCTGGCAAGTACTCTATTTTCGTAACTCCTGCAGCTACTGGTGAGTGGACCATCCACCTCAACAAAAAAGCAGCGAGCATCTACAGCTACATGAAAGATGGCAAGATTGATGAAGCAGCAGTTGCTGCTGACGATGCGGTGGCTGTAAAAGCTGCACCTGCAACAGTTGGTGCTACTGAGCGTCTACAGTACCACATTTCTGCTGGAAACAACAAGGTGGCGCAAGTGACCCTTGCTTGGGAAACTACCGCTGTATCCTTTATGTTAGACACCCAGGTGGATCAAAAAATGGAGCAGTTTAAAAATCAGTTTTAAGCTTTCCTGAGAAACACGTTTACCTCACAACTACTCCTGCCTAGATTGATCTAGGCCGGAGTTTTTTTTCTAATGGAATAGCTCCTGCGCCGGCTAGCCAAATGTCGCAAAGATGTCATAGCCCCTTTCTTTTTTTCAACGATTATTCCAGCCATTTTTGAGGCATGACCCTAGCTGAACAAGTTAAAGCTGCAAGGAAAGATCGCAACTGGACCCAATCTGATCTCGCAATGCGTTGTGGCGTGACGCTGCGCACCATCCAACGAATTGAAAAAGGAGAGGTCACACCAAGTGCGTATACTGTGGGTAAACTGGTTGAATTACTAGCGCTGGAGTCAGACAAATCTTCACAAAACCCTCCTCCATCGGTACAAACCCATTCCCTAAAGTCAAAATTAATACCGCTTGCAATCCTAGCTTTTTCTAAAAGAAACCTTCCTAAACACCTGCTTAT
>JBEDEY010000129.1:0-5083 GCA_041175425.1 Bacteroidota bacterium
TGCTTTGGCAGCACCCTCCTGGTTATTTGAAAAACTTCCCCAATTTAAAGTTGATCAGTTCGCTGGGTGCAGGAGTAGACCATATCCTTTCGGATCCAGCAGTAGGCGATGAACTTCCGATTGTACGAATTGTCGATGAAAAGTTGACTTGGTCCATGACCAATTACGTAATCATGGGGGTTTTGAACTTTCATAGGCAGCTTGTTCGTTACCAAGAAGACCAGAAGAAAAAGGTTTGGGACATGTCTAACCCAGAGATCCCTACACGAGTAGGGGTAATGGGAGTAGGAGCCTTGGGGGGTGATGTGCTAGACAAGTTGAACGGTTTGGGATTTGAAGTAGTTGGATTTGGATTTTCAGAAAAAAACGAGTTCCCCTATTCGTATTATCAAAAAGATCAACTAGCGGATTTTCTTTCACAGGTGAATGTCTTGGTATGCTTGCTTCCCCTTACACCTGAAACCGAGGGGATTTTAAATCTTTCGCTATTTAGAAAATGTAAGAAAGGCACATTTTTGATCAATGTAGCCCGTGGGAAACATTTGATTGAAGAAGACCTGCTTGTTGCTTTAGAGGAAGGATTTATTTCTGGAGCACTTTTGGATGTGTATCGGACCGAACCTTTACCCGAAAGCCATCCATTTTGGAATGAAAAAAGGATTCAGATCACTCCACACATTGCATCCGTAACCAACCCATTGGCTGCCGCTCCTCAAATTATTGAGAATTATAATCGGCTAAAAGTCGACCTTCCTTTGCTAAATCTCGTAAATCGATCAAGAGGTTACTAACTATCCACTATGGCATCCAACTTCACTATCCTTTGTCCAATTGACTTTTCAGAATGCGCTCTGAATGCGCTTGAATATGCAGCAAAGATTGGAGAGAAGTACAAGGCCAAATTGATCGTTTTTCACGTTTTAAATAAGCAAGACTACCAGCAGCTCGCTCCATTGGATTTGGGTGGCACCTTTCAAAAAGAGTTTGTGGAGCAAAAATTAAAGAGTCTGCAAGATGCTGTACTCAGAGAAAGCCTTCCCAAAGGACTCCAAGGCTGTGAAGTAGTCCTTTCCGAAGGTGCTATCGTACAAACTACAATCGCCTATTCTCAAAAAATCAATGCGAATTTGATTGTTGTGGGGACAGAGGGAATGAATGAGTTTAGAGAACAGGTATTTGGAAGTCGGTCTAGCAAGATGGTCATGCAAACCGACCGTGATATTTTGGTGGTTCCAAGAAAGGCTTTTTTCAAACGCCCTCGAAAATTAGTGTTTGCTTCTGATTATGTCGAAGAAGACAAGGCAGCCATCAAAAAAGTGGTGGAATTCGCAAAATTCTTTGATTCAGAAATTGATATCGTACACGTGTCTTCTAGAACTCGTGTGATTGACAAAGCACTTCACAAGACCATGGTGGAAGAAATCAAACCGTCGGTGTCTTATGATTTGGTCAATTATGTGTTGAAATCCTTCCGTGATGACCTGGCTCTAGGACTTGAGAACTATCTGCAACTTGCAAAAGGGGATATGCTGGTGACGTTGAGCAAAAAGAAAGATTTTTTCGATCAATTGTTTTCGAAAAATCTGTCCCGAAAGATGTCCTATTTCATCACCAAGCCACTTTGGGTGATTAAAAGTTTTTAGCCTATTTTTTGCCAAATACCCCTTTGATGTAGGTGGTAAACTCCTTTCGGACTTCGGATTTTGTAAAAATTCCCTGGACCACCACTAGAAATTGACTTACAGTCAATTTCGGTTTGGGAGATTGGGAATTTGGTCTCGTTGGTTTTGGTTTCTCGATCTGATTTGGAGTTACACTAGGAGTGACTTCCGCTTCTTTTTTGGGAGAATAACCACTTAGGCTGTCTGCTTTTTCGAAGTAATCCTTCGCTTTTTCCATCCGGCCCATTTTTTCTTCTACCAATCCCAAATTGTTGAAGGCCACTGCATCTTCAGGATCTAGTTCAATGGCTTTTTCGTAATCTGCAATCGCCCCCAAAAAATCTCCAATTCGATCCTTTAGGTAGGCTCTGCTGCTGTAGCGGTAGGGATTCTTTGGATCCAAGTTGGCGGCACGGTCAAGTTCGGTGAGTGCTTCCTCATTTCTCCCCAACAAATGCAAAACCACCCCACGATCACTCATGAAATCCGTGTTGTAAGGCTCCAATTCAATTAAAATATCAAAATCTGCCAAGGCCTCAGCACCTTTTCCCAAACGGGTTAACGTACGTCCTCTGAAGAGATGGAACTGTGAATTCCCGTGTTCGGAACCACTCAATTCTTGAAAAACTGCCAATGCAGCTTCAAAATCACCTTCCTTGTATAGGGCTACTCCTTTTTCAAAATTCATCTTTATTCAATTGGCTTGCAAAATTAACCTAGAAACATCGATTAAAGTTTATTTGCTCAGAAATTCTCGATGGATTGCTGCCATCTATTATCTTTAGGTGCACGAGTGATTTCCCGTATGGCCCTCCTTCCCGAAGTAGTTTTAAAAGATTTAAAAGCGAATAAAATTGCCCCAATCTATTTTTTGCAGGGCGATGAGCCGTATTTCATTGACCAGATCAGTGACTACCTGGAGAAGAATGCTATTCCAGAATTTGAGCGTGGATTCAATCAACTCGTGCTGTATGGAAAGGAAGCTTCGGTAAGCACCATACTTTCGCATGCGCGCAAATTTCCGATGATGGCAGATCGGCAGCTGGTATTGGTGAAGGAGGCTCAGAATATTCCTGACCTCGGAAAAGAAGATGCACAGAAATTATTGATAGGCTACCTCAGCAATCCCTTGCCGAGTACCATTTTGGTGTTTGCCTACAAGCATAAAAAACTGGATGGCAGGAGCACACTAAAAAAGGAGATTGAGAAGAAAGCGGTCTTTGTTGAAGCGGAAAAAATTAAGGATTGGAAGCTGAACGAGTGGATTGAAACCTATTTTAAGGACTTAGGCCATCAAATTGATGCGAAAGCGGGGCAGTTGCTTGCCGACTCCATTGGCAATAACCTGGAAGTAATGACCAATGAGGTTGGGAAAATGCTCATCAACTTTCCCGAGCCGACACGATTCACAGTAGATCACATTTCCAAGTACATCGGCATCCACAAAGAATACAACAACTTTGAATTGACCAAAGCGATTGGGTTTCGCGATGTAAATAAGGCCAATCTAATTGTGCATTATTTTATTCAAAACCCTAAAAACCATCCTGTTATCCCAATTTTTTCCTTGCTGTATTCTTATTTTTCTAGAATTGCACTGCTACATCGAGCAGGTGCTCTTCCTGAGGCGCAACTCGCTGCAGCTATTGGAGTGAACCCTTACGGAGTTAAAGAATATGTAATTGCTGCAAAAAATTACAAGTTGGGCAAGGTAATTGATGTATTTGCATACCTAAAAGAGGCAGACCTTCGTTTTAAGGGAGTAGATTCTGGAAGCATGACTGAAGGAGAAATACTCCGAGAGTTGGTCTACAAAATTTTGCATTGAACTCGCTATTTGCCATGAAATACTTCTTGGTTCTGCTCGCAGGACTGGGCTTCACGCTGGAGTCCTTTTCACAATCTTCGCTTTACCAGAGCAGTGCTCAGCTGGGTTTAGATCGAGCGGCCAACCTGTACGAGCAGCAATTATTTGCTGCAAATCTTTACGATAACACCAAGTTGCTTGCTACCGGACTTGACCTTTCCCAGCAAAAGCAAGCTGAACTTCAACGTGCGCTGTCCGCGATACAATTGGATCGACCAGATGGTTTGGGCCTAATCAAAAAGTTTGTTCGAGACTATTCAGGACAACCTGATGTGGCTACAGCAGCTATTTTTTTAGGGAATTATTACTTTTTCAAAAAACGTTATCTGGAGGCAATCGAAGCTTTTGCTCTGGCGCCGATTGGATTAGTCAACAAGAATAGCCGTCCGGATGTAGCCTTTAAAGTTGGCTACAGCTACTTTCAACTAAAGGATTATCCTGCTGCTGCTAGCTATTTGGATCAGGTAAAAGAATTGACGATTCCTCTAGCGGCAGATGCCTTGTATTACAGTGGCTACATTGCCATGGAGCAGGGGAATAACCAACAAGCTATACGAGAGCTACAGCTTGCAGCGGAAAGTGAATTTTATGCAAGCAAGGTTCCGTATTTGTTGACTTCACTGTATTACAAGGAAGGCAAGTATGCCGAAGCAATCGGGTATGCCACGCCTTTACTTGCTTCTGGAAAGTCTTTTGATAAACAAGAATCCATTCATCTCTTCTTGGCAGAGTCGCACTATGCGCTTAAGGATTTCAAGAATGCTGCAGACCAATACAATTCATTTATTTCCTTTAAAACGGCTGAATTGACCAAGGAGGAATATTACAAAGCAGGTATTTCCTTTTTTGAAACAAAAAACTACCAAAAGGCAAGTGAATTCCTGAAGGTGGCAGCCTTAGGAAATCCAGCTATAGCTCAAGCAGCAAGCTACTATTTGGGACATACCTACGTGCAGCAGGGTAATTTTCCCTATGCGCTTACCAGTTTTCAAGTAGCCTCTGCAAGTTCAATTGATGCAGGAATTCAAGAAGAAGCCTTATTCAACTTAGCGAAGATCAATTTGCAGCGTGGTAATTTCCAGGTGGCGGTCAATACCTTGGACGATTACTTGACTAGCTATCCTCAAGGAAAAAGATTTGGGGAAGCAGAGACCTTGCTTTCTGACGCCTTGCTTAATTCTTCTGACTACCTCCGTGTATTGGATCAGCTCGATAAGCTTAAAAGCAAATCCCCACGGATTCAACAAGCCTATCAAAAAGTAGCCTATTATCAGGCCCTGATTTATTACCGAGATCAAAAATTTGAGCAAGCGCTTAGCTATTTGAATAAATCTCAAAATTATCCTTCAGATCGTAGCCTTTTGGCTGAG
Organism: Bacteroidota bacterium; assembly: GCA_041175425.1. GTDB lineage: Bacteria > Bacteroidota > Bacteroidia > Cytophagales > Cyclobacteriaceae > Algoriphagus. The sequence continues at coordinate 4,899 of JBEDEY010000129.1, forward strand.
ACGAATTTCTGGAAAGGAGAGATTTACAGTGCGCAAGAGGCTTATGCCCAAGCGATTGATTCCTATCAGCTTGTCCAAAATCAGGCTTCAGCTGCTGATCCCTATTTTTTGAAGGCTACCTATGGATTGGGCTATGCATATTTTAATTCGCAAGACTATTCATCGGCGGAGCAGCAATTTCAAAC
>JBEDEY010000130.1:0-5258 GCA_041175425.1 Bacteroidota bacterium
ACGGTCCACTGTCTACAGTCAATTCTGCACACCGATTAATTCTGTTCCAAATTTGGATGCTAAACTTCATTGCATCACGACTTGTTGTTGATTGTCGTTCGTGGACTGTTGACTAAAAATGGTCAACAGTTAACGGTCCACTGTCTACAGTCAATTCTGCACACCGATTAATTCTGTTCCAAATTTGGATGCTAAACTTCATTGCATCACGACTTGCTGTCGACTGTCGTCCGTGGACTGTCGACTACATTCCCTTCCAAGCCCGAGTCATCTCTTTTTTGCCAGGAGGTCCAGGAAGAGTTTCTACTTCCAATCCCAAATCCTTCAGGTCTCGCTTCAGTTGGCCCATCGCACAATAGGTGGTGAAGGCAGCTCCAGGACGCATGGCATCTACAACAGGCTCTAGCACCTCTTTTGTCCAAAGTCCGGGCTGCTTGCTCGGAGCAAATGCATCGTAAAACACCAAGTCGGCAGGATAGAGATCCGCTTCCTCAAGGGTAGTTTGATCTTTTTTGAAATTGAAATATTCGGAAACTGGCCCACCTTCATTCCAAGGGTGTTCATGCAGGGCTTGGAAATACTTGTGGTAATGCCAGATGCCATGGTCGTGCTCGGTGTAGTTGAGCTGGCTATAAATTTTTGCTTCCAATGGGAAGGGCTCTATGCTGTGGTAAAGTACCGGAACCTGGTTTTGCTCCGCCCAGATCAGGGCGAGCCAAGCATTCAGGCCTGTGCCAAAACCCACTTCAAATACACGAATCGGAAATTTATTGGGATTGCGTGCGAGCCAAGAATCTAATCCATACAACATGAATACATGAATGGACTCACGGAAGGCTCCGTGGGAGCTGTGGTAGGTTTCCTGAAGTTCCTCGTGGTACAAGGTATGGGAACCGTCCTCGGTCGTGATGATTTTTAGTTTGCCTTGACTCATACCTTGTAGATCAATGCGGTGCAATAGGCAGCAATTCCTTCTTCTCTACCCACAAATCCCAAATGCTCGGAGGTGGTGGCTTTGATGGATAAGGCATCTTCCTCCACCTGCATCACAGCTGCTAGGCAGGTTTTCATTGCAGGAATATGCGGATTGAGTTTTGGGATCTGCAAGCAGACGGTACTGTCCAGGTTGCCTAGTTCATATCCAGCACCTCGTACCATCTGCATCACTTCCTTCAACAGGACTTTACTATCGATTCCTTTGTATTTGGGGTCTTTGTCCGAAAAATGATAGCCAATGTTGCGCATATTGGCTGCGCCGAGGAGTGCATCACAGATCACGTGGATTAGTACATCGGCATCCGAATGGCCCACTGCACCTTTGGTATGAGGAACAGAGATACCTCCCAACCAAAATTCATGGGTTTCACTCAACTGGTGTACATCGTAGCCAAAGCCGATTCGAAATGGAGTCATGGGTTAAATTGATTGGTAATACAAAACAGATGCTTGGTCCTCCCGAAGCAAGCGCTGTGCCCAAGATGAAAGTTGGGCGGTGGAGCAGGAAGCTTTTTGCTCAAATTCCTGCCAATATAGTTGAGGATCGCCTAAATGTGCATAGTAAGCAAGGTTCATCGCACGATTTAAGAGTTGGATGGACTCGTAGGTTTTCATCGCCTCTGACTGATTTTTGATTTTTTGAAGGGAAGTGTTCGAAATTTCTTCCTGAATAAAATCACTCAAAACTGCATCTAGCGCCTCTTCCGCCTCTTTTGCTGATAGCCCCTGTTCCATTTTGCCGGAAAAAACGAGGAGGCCAGGATCTACGGATCCCGTGATGTAGGCGCCAATGGAGGCAAAGATTTTTCCATTTTTCACCAGCCGTTGCTCCAATGGGGAGGATTTGCCCCCGCCTAGCAAGTCACTAATCAAATCTGCCTCCAGATACCCCAGCTCTCCTTTTGCAGGCATTTTGAATACTTTGTACAAGGCATCTGTCGGTACTTTAGCCTGAATTTCCAAGCTCTTTTTCAGAGTTTGTACTGGCTCTGTGGGGATGGTCAAAGCACTTTTTTTCTTGGAAGGGATAGGGCCAAACCATTTCTCAGCCAATCGAGCCACTTCTTTTTGGCTGACATCTCCGGCGACAACCAGGATGGCATTGCCTGGATGGTAATGTTCCTGGTAAAATTCCCAGATCATTTCCCGGGTGTAACCTTCAATGTCTTCTAAGTTGGCGCCAATGGTGGGCCAGCGGTAGGGATGTACTTCGTAAGTCAATCGCCGAAGGTGATGCCACACATCTCCATAAGGCGGGCTGAGGTAGCGTTGCTTGTATTCCTCTAAAACTACCTTTCGCTGTGTTTCGATCGTTTTTTCCGTAAGGCTGAGGTGGGCCATACGATCTGACTCTAGCCAAAAAGCAGTTTCCAGGTTGCTGGAAGGCAAGGTCATGTAGTAATTGGTAATGTCTGGACTGGTAAATGCATTGCAGGAACCTCCTACGCGCTCCAGTTCCCGATCAAACTCTGCAACATGTGCTGAACTGCCAAACATCAAGTGTTCAAAAAAGTGGGCTAATCCTGTTTTTCCTGGTTTTTCAAATCGGGACCCTACCTTATATAACAGATTAAACACCGCAATCTTGGAGCTGGGGTCCTCGTGAACGATGACTTCCAGTCCGTTGTCTAAAAAAAAGCGATGGTAATCAAACATACCTTGTGGGTGTAAAAATGCGAGTAATCGGATACTTGGGGTGGTTTGAATACAATTCTGAAACGCCCCTCAAATTTTGTTTTCCACCATTGCTGTAAGAAGTCCTAATTTTTACAAAAAAGAACGAACTTTGGGCGGCTTCGCTAAGTTAGCGCTCTGGATCAGACTTCTCAATCACCCTGATGAAAAAACACTGTGTAGATCTGAAAAAAACAGGTCAGTTTTCCAAATTTTTTCTGGATTACTTGGAAGGCAAGGATTCACTGCGTCCGTTTTACGCTCATGAACCCAAGTTGGAGAGTTTTGATGCAGCAATTAAGGCCAAACATTTCTCAGCTGACAAGCGTCAAGTGCTTGTAGAAGTATTAGAAAGCCAGTACGAGGGGCTGCCAATGGCTCCTGCTGCAGCGGAGCAGCTCGTTGCTCTCCGTGATGAAAAGACATTTACGGTGACCACGGGACATCAGCTCAACTTATTCACTGGGCCGCTTTATTTTATCTACAAGTTGATCTCTGTGATCAACCTTGCCAAGCGCCTGCAAGAGCAGCATCCGCATTACCGCTTTGTGCCGGTGTATTGGATGGCCACAGAAGATCACGATGCCGCTGAGATCAATTATTTTAAACTCGATGGCCAAACCTACCGTTGGGAGACTTCCCAAAAAGGAGCTGTTGGGGATTTTGAACTGGATTCCTCCTTTCAAAATTTTTTAAGAGGCTTGGGATTTGCGCCTGCTGTATTTCGGGAGGCTTACTCCCAAAGTGCCACACTCGCGGAGGCTGTTCGTAAGTATGTAAATGAATTGTTTGGCGCTCAAGGTTTGCTGGTGCTAGATGCGAATGATGGGCGGCTGAAGCGGGAGTTTGTGGAGGTGATGTCGGCTGACCTATTTACACAGCAACCTTTTGCTGCAGCACAAGCCAGTTCGCAGGCTTTGGAGCAGCTGGGCTACAGTTCGCAGATTTACCCAAGACCGATCAACCTATTTTACTTGGATAAAGGCATACGTGAGCGAATCGAACGCGATGGTGAGGAGTTTGTCGTGCTCAATACCGATTTGCGCTTTTCTGCTGATTCGATCAAGACCTTGCTTCAAGAGCATCCAGAACGCTTCAGTCCAAATGTGGTGCTCCGTCCTGTCTATCAGGAATGCATTTTACCCAATCTTGGGTATGTGGGTGGTCCTGCAGAGGTGGTGTATTGGTTGCAGCTCAAGGGCATCTTCGATCAATTTGCGATTCCTTTCCCCGTGTTGCTTCCCCGGAATTTTGCAGTGCTGATTCCTCCGGCGATTCAAAAAAAGATCACCCAGCTCGGATGGGGTATGGAACAGCTCTTTCAGCAATTTGAAGCATGGAAGAAGGACTATGTGCAAAGCTCCTCCACGGTTGACTTTACACTGGCAGAGCAAAAGGCCCAAATTTCCCAACTCTTCAAGGACTTGGCCAATCAATCTCGCAGCTTGGATGCAGGGTTGCCAAAAGCTTTTGGAGCAGGAGAAGTGCGCAGCTTGAAGATCTTGGAGCAGATGGGGGTGAAGCTCCGCAAAGCGGAAGAGCGAAGGCTAGAGGTGGATTTACTTCGGGCCAAGTCCGTGTTCGAATTTCTTTCCCCTGGAGGCAGTCCTCAGGAGCGCGTGGTCAATTTTCTGCAGTTTCAGTTGGCGCAGCCAACTTTGGTTGATGAATTGATTGCGAGTTTTGATCCATTTGATTTTCAAATGCAGGTATTCCACTTGAAATGAAGACCAAGAAAGAACTCCGACAATCCTACCGGCAGCGCAGAAAGCAGCTTAGTTCCCAAGAAGTAAATGATTGGTCACGAAAGATTGCACAGCAGCTAGCACATTGGCTAGCTGGAAAGGCGGACCTAGAGCATTTTCATTTGTTTTTCCCCATTGCTAAATTCAATGAAGTAAACACCTTTTATATAAAGGACCTTTTGGAGGAGCAAGGAAAGGTCTTGTACACTTCGCAGGTGAATCGCGAAGGCAGTCAATTGGATACCCTAAAGCTTCCACTGGACGCGGCCTTTTTTTTAGATGAATGGGGGATACCTGTTCCTCAAGAGTCTTTGCGTGTATCTCCAACGAAGGTGCAAGTGGTCCTGGTCCCCTTGCTAGCTTACGATGTGAAAGGAAATCGATTGGGATTTGGGAAAGGGCATTACGATACTTTTTTGGGTAGTTTGTCGCCATCGGTCATCAAAATAGGCTTGAGTTTTTTTCCACCTGAAGAGATGCTCCCAGTTGAGTCCCATGATATCCCTTTAAATTTCTGCATCACACCGGAGCAAGTTTGGGTATTTACAGCCTAATTTTTTGTTGAATTCCCCAGTTTGCTTTGTTAATTACAGTGTTCTATTCGAAAAAGAAGGGTAAGGATTAAAAACCAATTTATATTTTGTGTGAAGCAACAGGGTCGAACGACTGAGGGTTGCTTTTCCGAAAATAAAAGCGGTCAATTATTTCTGTTTAGGTAAAAAAATGGCATTTGGTTATCGAAAGCGTAATAAAACTGCTGTTTCTCGAATATTTTTGATGACTTTGATCTGTTTTTCAAAATTCACTTTGTTTTGCATGCACATATCTTGTTTAATTTAGAAT
>JBEDEY010000131.1:0-11508 GCA_041175425.1 Bacteroidota bacterium
TTGAGATACTATGGAAATAGACTTCGCTACGCTCCGTGAAATAGGTGGTAATTGCACCTGAATTCCTTATTTCACCGAGCTTGCTCGGTCTATTTCTAGTGTATTTCATTTCAAAGCGTACAACTTGATCCTCTTGCTTTGTACTTTGTACCTGGTACTTGGTACTTTGTACAAATACGTATTTCGTATCTCGGATTTCAATTTCCTACTTTGTACCTGGTACTTGGTACATTGTACTATAAAAAAACTCTTCTCCCCACTAATTGTTTACCGGCTTGCTTTTTCGATCCACTCGGGAGCATGGTCGATGTGTTGCCGAAGGAGGAGGTTGAGTTGCCCTGCATGATGCTGCACGTGCCGCAGGTTGTAGAGTAGGATTTCGAAGAGGGAGTAATCCATGGTTTTGGATTCATTGATCCAACGTTGGGAGGCGAGTTGCTCGTCCAATCCTAAAATTAGCGTTTGGGCCTTTTGCTGACAGGCCGCCAAGTAGTTAAGCAGCATTTCTTGCGAAAAAATGACGATTACAGGTTCCTCGTCAAACTCGGAATACGAAAATTCGGAGGGAGGAGCAAAACCAACCGGATTTGTACTTAGGTAGTAGTCCAGGAAAAATAGGGTATGATACGTCTGAAAGGAAAATACCTGGTTTCCCTCCCAAACCTCTTTTGGGCAGGTCTGAATACTTTCTGAAAGCATCTCCAATGCAGCACCAAACTGGCTCCAGAGGGAGTTGTATAGATCATTTTGGGACATAGGGAATTAGTTAGAAGCAAGAGCCAAGAAGCAAGAGCCAAGAAACAAGATGCAAGAGCCGAGAAACAAGAAACAAGAGGCAAGAAGCAAGAGACAAGAAGCGAGAGTCAAGTGCTTAGATACCAGATATTTGAGACAAGAAACAATACAAATTGTGCCCTAAAAAGCAGAAACGACAAATTACCAGGATTGAAAGTCTAATTTCTTGGTTCTTGTTTCTTGCTTCTAGAACAGGAGTCTAATCTCTTGTTTCTTGCTTCTAATCCCTAGGAATCAGCTTCAGCGTTCCTTTCGCGTCGTCCAGAATATCTTCCTTATTCATCAGCTGAGGGCGGTATTTGCCTTCCACATAGAGTTCTTTCTGGTCGGCATAGTGCTTGCTGAAGCGATTTCCAGAGTTGCCTGTAGGCAATACGGACACGGATTCTTCCACGTTTTCAAAGTCCAATAAAATGCGCATGGCAGGTCCTGAAGTCACTTTATAGATCCCTGTACCATTCAATTTGAAGGCCAGTTTGTTGACGGCTTCCTCATTCGCTTCTACGGCTTCGGTACGCACGTTAAAGAGTTTGTCCAATGGCTTCTTCGCACCTAACGGGTGAGGGTGTTCGACCGTGATCGCTTTTTCCCATTCCCAGTCTCCTTGGTTTTCTCCAAATTGTTGAGTTAGTTCATCCAAGCTCACCTTCAAGGCTTCAGCCACGATCTCTGCTCGGGTTTCTTTGGCACTGGTATTTTTCTTATCCCACCACTTGTTCTGCTCGTGGGTAAAGAAATGGGAGGTACTTCCAATCATGATGAAGGTTTGGAGGTAGCTTTCAAAGCCTTCCTTCCCGATTTCATCTTCCATGGCCAGGCGCAGCGTGTGGTACAACCACTTGTAGTACAAGGTAGGTGCGGTATGGTTCAGGTCATGGTCTCCTTCCCATTCCGAAAGTTCTGTGAGGATATCTTCGTATTTCTCATAGTTTCCTTGAGCAACCTGCTCCAGTAGGAAAGCTGCATTTTGGATGGATTTTTCATTGACAGTTTCCAATTGCAGGTCTTCAAGGGATTCTTGGGTCCAGTCTTTTTTGGAGGTTACAGTCTTGGCAATCCGGTTCCAGCGCTCACCGGGGTAGTAGTATCCGGGGAAGAAGATTCCTGAACGTGTAGAGTCTGGCTGATTGTTGGCCGAGGCCACAAATCCAGATTCAGGATTGATGCTTTGTGGATTTTCGGTGAATGGGTACCATCCCTGGGGTTGTGCCGCAGGATCGGAGCCATCTGCAAAAATGGTCGCATGGACAGCTGCTCCGCGAATGGGAAGCTTCGCTGCTGCCCACCAGGCAATGTTTCCTAGGCTATCCCCATACATGATGTTGAGTCCTGGGGCATGGATGAGGGATGCTGCATTGGCAACATCCTGCATGGTGGAGGCGTGATTGATCTGGTAAACGGCCTCAAGGGCGCGGGTAGGCTCCATAAGGTACACCCACCAGGATGACACTGGGTTGGAGGTCATCGCTTGAATTTCCTTGACCACCGGGTTGATTACCGGACCATGAACAGTTTCCTTGATTTGGAAGGTAATCGGTTGCTGTCCTTTCACCTGAATCACTTCAGTTCTTGTGGTAATTGGGTAAATAGAGTCACCTACGAGAATTTCATTTGGGTTGGCAGGATTCAGTTTTTCTTCAAAAAAGTCCTGGTCATCGTTTTCAAACATGGTCAAACCCACACTGTGGTGGCGGCTATGGCCTACTAGGCCAAAGGGAATGCCTGCAAGGTGGTTGCCATAAAAGCTATAGCCAGGGTATTCGATATGGGCTTCAAACCATACGGATGGAGAGGAAAAACCGATGTGCGTATCGTTGGCAAAAAGGACCTTGCCAGACTTGGTTCGGGTCCCGGAAATCACCCAGGCATTGGAACCTTCGAGCATTGGGGCAGGAAGTTTATCCAATAAAGCGGTAAGCTTGGAGTTAACTGCACTGGCACCTGCAACTAAAGAATCGGGATAATTGACAGGAATGACGTGGTGCGTGGGTAGGGTCTGTACCGCAAGGGAGGCGAGGTAATCGGGTCCCCACTTGCGCGCGATTTGGGTCACCAAAGGGTCTGTTTTCAAGCTCATGGCAAATGAAAAGGACATGTAGCCCAAGACAGAGTGCATGTCATCCAATGTGTATGGGCGCGGTTTGCTTCCTAGAAGCAGGTATTCCACGGGGAGTTTCCCTTGCTCGATATACTGGTTGACTCCAGCGATGTAGGCTTCGGCAGCGCTTTTCCAAGGACTATTGCCTTGGGCGAGTAGGGCTTTGGTGCTTTCTTTGGAATGTTTGGGAATGCCTAGGGTATGGAAAAATTGATCGATCTCGACTACATCTGGACCTAGAAGTTCCGCCAGGGTACCCGATCCGACGCGGCGCATCATTTCCAACTGAAACAAGCGCTCCTGGGCATGGATATAGCCCAAAGCACGGTAGGCATCTACCTCATTTTGAGCATAGATATGCGGTACGCCATAGTCGTCGAAGTGGATGTCTACTTCCTCGGTCAATCCAGTCAATTCCACCTCTCCATCGTATTGGGGACTATTCCAGAAAATAAAACCGAGAAGGGCTGCCAGAACCACAAAAAGGAAGATGCCGAAAATGCGTAGCGTAGTTTTCATAAGTTGAAATGCGTCTTGGAAAGGGTGAAAATTAGGATAAAAAATGGAAAAGTGGAGGGTATATTTTTTGGTTGGTTGGGTCAATCTCCATCGATGGCCTGGAGGATCAGTGCGCAGGCTTCCTGAATTTGCTCCTGGGTGATGGTGAGTGGTGGCGCGATGCGCATGCTGTCGTCACAGAAAAGGAACCAATCCGTGATTACACCCAAATTTATCGCGCGGTCGATGATGGGTTTGAGCACGTCAAAGGATTCAAATTCTAGAGCCATCATCAACCCTTGGTTACGGATGGCCTTGATTTGTGGATGGATGAGGAGAGATCGGAATAGGCTGGCTTTAGCAGCTACCTGTTCGATCAGGTTTTCTTCTTGAAGCACCTTCAGGGTGGCTAGGGAGGCTGCAGCAGATACAGGATGTCCTCCAAAAGTGGTAATGTGGCCTAGGAGAGGATTGTTTTTAAAAACCCCCATCAGCTCCTTATTGGCGATGAAAGCACCAATGGGCATTCCTCCTCCCATTCCTTTGGCGCAAACGAGAATGTCTGGTACGATGTCAAACTGTTCGAATGCCCAGAAAGAACCTGTTCTCCCAAATCCAGCTTGGATTTCATCCAAAATCAAAAGGGTTCCAGTTTGTGTACATCGTGCTCGCAGCGCTTGAAAATAGGCCGTACAGGCCACGCGGATACCGGCCTCGCCCTGGATCGTTTCGATGACCACCGCTGCGGTATCGCTGGTGATTTTCTCCAAATCGGAAAAGCTACCGTAAAAAATTTGAGAGGTACCAGGGAGGAGTGGACGATAAGCCCGCTTAAAGAGTTCATTTCCTCCCACACTCAATGCTCCCTGGCTGCTGCCATGGTAGGCATCTGTGCAAGAAATCAGCTCTCGGCGATTGGTGTAGCGCTTGGCGAGTTTGAGTGCGCCTTCGATGGCTTCCGAACCACTATTGACCAGATAGACATTGTCTAAAGAAGGAGGGAGGGTGTCCACCAAGGCTTTTGCCAAAAGCGTTTGGGGCGATTGGATGTATTCTCCATAGACCATCAGGTGGAGGTAGGCATCTACTTGCTGGTGAATCGCTTCGGTGACTTTGGGGTGGCGATGGCCTACGTTGCTCACACCTATGCCTGAGATCAGGTCGAGATAGCGCTCTCCATTGGGGCCGTAGAGGTAAACCCCTTCGGCCTTGACCACCTCGATCGCGAGGGGGAAATCCGTGGTTTGCGCCAAATGAGCTAAAAATAGGTTGCGGTTATTCATTTTTGAATTAGGGTCAAAAACTTGAAAACCGGTAGAAAATTCCCAGAGGAAGTTTTTTTCCTTGCGTTTCTTGCAAGTAAAGTTCCCCATGCTCGGCATGCTGCACTGCTCCAAAATTGGATTGGATCAAGTTGGCGGCAATGATCGAGGAAAAGCTCAAGGAATACATGTTGAGCAGTAGAAGGTGGTCTTTGGGGTCCAGAATCTCCTTGCAAGTCTTGAGGAGCTCATTAATCTGCTCCTCTAGGATCCATTTTTCCCCTTCAGGACCTCTTCCGTAAGCGGGAGGATCTAGAATGATGGCCTGGTACACATTCCCTCTGCGTGCTTCGCGTTTGATGAATTTCATGGCATCGTCCACGATCCAGCGGATACCATCTAGGCCAGAAGATTCCATGTTGTGCTTGGTCCAAGTGACCACCTGCTTTACCGAATCCAGATGCGATACCTCCGCACCGGCAGCTCTGGCAGCTACACTTGCCGCTCCAGTGTACCCAAACAGGTTAAGAACTTTGGGCTTGGGCATCGGAAATGACTTCAACTTGCGGTACAAATAATCCCAGTTGACTGCTTGCTCTGGAAACACACCGATGTGTTTGAAAGACGTTTGGGAGAGATTGAGGGTCAATTTGAGTCCATCTGCATTTTCATAAGGCAACTGCCAATGGGCAGGCATGGGCTTCAGTTGCTGCCATTGTCCCTTTTCAGGGTTGTTTTTTTCCTTCGCAAAATGGGCGTGCGCTAGCTTTTTCCATTCCGCTTCGGGAAGTGACTTGTCCCAAATTGCCTGTGGCTCAGGTCGGCTAAGGATAAACTTGCCAAAGCGCTCCAGCTTCTCGAAGCCACCTGTATCGATCAGTTCATAGGCCGTCCAGGGGCCAGGGCAAAGGGAGAGGATCGTATCTTTCATTGCTGCAAAACTACAGAATTTCGTCGTTTTCTTCCTGCTTATCGGGACTTGCATTGCTCAAGACTCGACCTATTTCTTTGATGCTGAAATTCCAAAGTGCTTCCGCAAGTTTTGAATCTTTCGCCAAGGTGGAGGGGATGCTTAACTTTTTGTTTTTGTAGTAGCCCCCATTTTTGAGGGATTTCTCGGGAGCCGTAGCCAAGAAAATGGAGGTGGCAGCTCCTGCCTTGGGGGAGATAAAAAAGAGCTTGGTAAAGGCAATCAAGCCCTTGGCCCAGGTCGATGCCTCCGAACCAAAGGCGGTTCGTACAGCCCCAGGATGGAGGGAGTATGCAGTTAATCCTTCACTTGCATATTTTGAGTTTAATTTATTGGTAAACAAAATATTGTAAAGCTTTACTTTAGCGTATGCAGCAACGGTATTGCTGGGTTTTCTCAAGGAAAAGTCATTACCAGGATGGCTAGCAATGTGGTGTGCTTCAGAGCTTACTTGGATGACCCGAGCTTTTCCCTTGAGCAAGGCGGGCAGGAGTTCCTGAACCAGCAGAAAGTGACCGAGGTGGTTGGTCGCAAAGCTCAAATCAATTCCTTCTTTACTTCGCTTTCCTCCAGGGTACATGCCTCCGGCGTTGTTGATGAGGACATGGATCTCATCTACTTGGCTCAATAGGGATGCTGCCCCTTTTTTTACTTCCGCCATCAGGCTTAGATCCATGGGAATCAATACTATTTTTTCTTTTCCCTGCAGGGAATGAATGAGCTTCTCTGCTTTGGACTGGTTCCGTACGGGAAGAAATACGCGTTCGAAGTGTGGGAGCAGGGCGAGGAGGGTTTCCCATCCGATACCGGAGGTACTGCCTGTAAGGACTAGATTCATGACTTTTTTGGAGGATTACAACAAACCAAGGTACTTGGTTTTCAGGAAGCTAGAAAACCTATTTTTAAGAACAGCTTTGGAAGCTAGATTTTTTCTATTTTTGACTGCTTACCTCAGTTTGTCACCCACAAGTAGGTAATCCTTTGTTCGCTCTTTTGTTCCAGTATGTCTCAGAAATTTATTGATATAGAAAAGGCCATTGCCCTAAAAAATCCAGCGCTTTTGAAGTGGATGCCTGGATTTTTGCTTCGCTATGTGAAGCGGGTAACGCATGAAGAATGGCTGAATTCGGTCTTAAATAAGCACCTCAACAAGAAAGGTTGGGACTTCGCCAACGCATTGATTCAGGAATTTGAAATGGATGTAACGGTGAGTGGGGCCGAAAATATTCCGAAAACTGGAGGAGTGATTCTCGCATCCAATCATCCACTCGGGGGAATGGATGGGATCGCCTTTGTGCAGGCAATTGGAAAAATAAGGCCAGATGTGCGCATCCTAGTGAATGACCTGCTGATGACCTTCAACAATTTTGAACCCCTCTTTGTACCCGTCAATAAGTTTGGAAAAAATTCAGCTGCTGCCAACCAGCGCATCGAAGAAGTGTATTCTCAGGGTAATGTGGTGTTGATATTCCCTGCAGGATTGGTTTCACGAAAGCAGGAGGAGGGTATCAAAGATTTACTTTGGAAAAAAAGCTTTGTTGCAAAGGCCAAACAATACAATTTGGATGTCATTCCTACCCATATCTCTGGAAGAAATTCCGCTTTTTTTTACAATCTGAGCAATTTTAGGAAGAAGATAGGTCTGAAGGTCAACTTAGAAATGTTTTGGCTGGTGGATGAAATGTACAAGCAGCGCAAAGGCAAAATTCACATCACACTTGGAAAGCCTGTGCCCTATACCTATTTTGACAACAGCAAATCTGACGCCGAGTGGGCGGATGAGATGAAATCGAAAGTGTATGAACTTGGAAAATCGAATGACTAAGGCTGCTGAACTTATTTCTCCAGTTGATCGTGAACTTCTGAAAGCAGAGCTAAGCCCAGCACGTTTTCTTCGCTACACCAACAATGGGGATAATGTAGTGTACCTCGTCAATTACCACAATGCACCGAATGTGGTGCGGGAAATTGGTAGACTTCGGGAGTTGACCTTTCGAGCTGCTGGAGGGGGTACAGGGATGGAAATGGACCTGGATGACAACGATACGAGTGAAACTTGCTACGAGCAGCTGGTCACATGGAATGAGGAGGATGAACAAATAGTGGCAGGATACCGCCTCATTTGTTGCAAGGATGCCCTTGGGCCTGACGGGGAAATTCAACTTTCTACCTCCCATTTGTTTGACTTTTCTCAAGAATTTATCCAAGACTACCTGCCTTATACCTTAGAGTTGGGCAGATCTTTCGTTCAGCCTAGCTACCAACCTAGTTTGGACAACCGCAAAGGGATGTTTAGTTTGGACAACCTTTGGGATGGCTTGGGAGCTGTGGTGCTACTAAATCCCAACATCAAATACTTGTTTGGGAAGGTAACCATGTATCCGCATTACAATCGGGAAGGGCGAGATTTGTTGCTCTATTTTATGAACCATTATTTTCCTGATAATCAAGGTTTAGTAATTCCTAAAGAAAAGTTAAGGTTGAGCTATGAAACGGATATCCTTTCTCAACCCAACCCCTTTGAAGGACTAGACTATAAGGAGGGCTACAAGGTGCTCAATGGGAAGATCCGAGCCTTAGGGGAAAACATTCCCCCGCTTATCAACGCCTACATGAACCTGTCTCCAAGCATGAAAAATTTTGGAACCGCCTTAAATGACGAATTTGGGGAAGTAGAGGAGACCGGGATCTTGCTTACCCTTGACGATATCTACGAGAGTAAAAAGCACCGGCACATGGATACCTTTGAGCGGGACAGACACTATGGACAGCGTCCCAAATAAGTCCAAGTTAACTTTGGTAGTCGGTGCCACCGACAATCCTGAGCGCTATGCCTACCGTGCAGCAGAACTTTTGCAAGCCAAGGGGATTCCGGTTGTACCTATTGGAATCAAAAAGGGGGTTGTTTTTGGTGATGAGATCCTAGACTTGCGTCAAAAGCCTGCTTTACTCAATATTCATACCATTACCTTATACTTGGGGCCTCAGAATCAATCGGAATGGATCGATTACTTGATTGGGCTTCAACCTAGACGGATCATTTTTAATCCTGGAACCGAGAATCCCCTATTTTTTCAAAAAGCCGAAGCTGCAGGTATTGAGGCCTTGGAAGCCTGTACTTTGGTGATGTTGACTACGGGTCAATTCTGAAATTTCTCCTTCAAAAAAGTATCCATGTACAGGATATGGGGAAGGGAAATCAGGGAAATTAGCACAAAAAAGAGCAGATAGAGTTGGCTGGAGTCCAGAAATTCCAATCCAATGAATAAGATGGCAGTAATTCCAACGAGGCTAATTCCTGAGAAAGGAAGGAGCTGCTTCCCGAATTTGAGAGGAGAGTTGAAGGTTGGATGTTGACTCAAATACTTGTATTCCGCAAGCATACTCGGCAGGGAATGCCAAAAGCCAAAATACACTGCAAAGCTGATTAGGAGAGGGCTAAAATACAGCATGGGAGCCAGGACCAAATAGTCCAAGGCATCTCCCAAGCTAAGCGAACGATTTTTCCAGCCATGGGCAAGCAAGGAGGTGGCCATCAATAGGCCCATACTCAACAATCGGTAAGTTTCGGGGATCGATAGCGTAAGTATTGGACTTAAAATCTCTTGCGTCATCTTCCAATCTCCAAAAAGGATTACGGAAAGGAAGAAGGAACCTTTGAGCAGGTATAGCACACCTTCTTTTGGTTGAAGTTGCCCTTGTTCCAAGAAATGGGATTGTCCAAAATGATAGGCGGACATCGCCAAGAAGGCAATTAAAGCGGCAACCGGAAGTAGCCACCACAACAATCCATAGCCAAGCATGAGTAGGAGGTATCGGATGATGAAGTGAGCTAAGCCTTTTGGTCGAATCTCAGGGTTGTGGATGAGGTGATCAATGCCGCCATGCGGAATACCCACGAGTAATAAAATAAGGGCAAAAATTCCAAATTGAAGCTCCTGTGGCAGGTTAGGAATGAGGAGAAATAGGAGTGCTATTCCTAGTCCAAGGGCTTTGAATAGGTATTCAATACGAGCCATAGCGGGAAAGACCTTTCAGAAAAATTCCAAATTTCAAACGCGATAAGAGCTTGATTTCTTCCCAAAAACTCGTTTTTTCAGCCAAAAAGCGGAAAACTAAATCGGGAGAAGAAGTTGAAAACAGGTTGATGAATAGCGCAGGAAGTCGTTTAGGCCAATGATGCGCGATGCTTAGGAGAATGTTGTCGTAAAAAATGAAACGCTTTTTTCTAGGGAAAGCGAGGCCATCAATCAGCCCTTTTTCGAGCTTAGCTATTAAGGAAGCACAATTCTCCTGAATGGGTGCGAAAGTGTAGCCAGTAGAAGGCTTGGTCCAGCCTGCGGCTGTTCCAATTAGAATGTGTCGAGGGCTAACAGTACTGGCCAACTGCCGGGTGCTCATCGGGATTTTTCCAGATTCCTGAAACTGAATGTCGTAGGCTATTGGGCCATATTTTAGGTGAAGGAAGGCTTCAAGTTCTTTTAAGAGTTCCTCCTCGGTTCGCTCCTCCGTGGTGTAGGCGGTGTATTCGATGAGTGCTTCCTGGGTAGAGAAAGGGAGCGTATAGATAAAATCAAATCCATCGGAAGTTCGGGTTTCAAAATCCATCAAACCCCATTTTTTAGGATCAAAAAGTGGTTCAGAAACCTTAATTCGAATTCCTATAAAAACTTGATTTAAAATTGATTGATCTGAATCTATTGATGTGATGCGTGAATCAAAAACGAAAGAGGAATTGAAGGTGCCAGATTCTTTGGCGGAAACTTGGATTTCGGTTCCTTTTGGGGTAAGTGCTACCACTTCTTCTTTTAAAAAATGGACATTGGGAAACTGTCTAATTTTCTCAAGCACATGGGCATAAAAGTCATGTGAGTTGAGGTGATGGTAAGACAATTCACTTAAGGGCTGGGTAAGCTGCTGGGATGCATCTTTGAGGTAGAACGAATTCCACGAGAAGCGTGCAGCTTGGGGATGTATGGATAGGGCCTCTTTGCTCCAGTAGCACCAGGTCTTATTGGGAATCTCCCCCTGGTTTGGGTCAATGATGAGGATTTGAGAATCTTTCAAACTACTTTCTAGTAGATGATAGACCAGGCTCAATCCTGCGCATCCTCCTCCAGCTAGTATGTAGTCGTATTTTTTCATGGGTACAAAAAAGCTGCCTGCACTTTCGTACAGGCAGCTTCTAGTTTATTTATTTCTTATTGCTTTCAGCAACTGCTACTGAGTACACTACCAAACCAAAACCGATTTTGTTAATCGCATCAGCCAAGTTGTAGAACAAGTCAATAGAGCTTACTTCAAACATGCCAGAAAGAAGGTTTCCTGGAAGTACCATGTAACCAATAGGGTAGATAGACCAACCCAAAGTGATGAAGATTTTCAACAAGAACATAGCTCTTCCAAGCGCTGCACTGTTAGAGCTGCTTGCCAATTTGGCAATGTCTCCAGCAAATACTTCATACACAATGTATAGGTAACCAAGGGTTGAAAGGATACCCCACATGATGTTATTGTCAAGTCCGGAAGTCTCTCCGATGTAACCTGTCACTAGCATCACGATAGAAGCAAGGATCAACTTGAAAAGGGTACTGCCTTTTGCACCAAAAGGCTTAGTCAATAGGTAAAACTCAACGCACATCAAAGGTACAGTCAAAGTCCAGTCTACATAACGGAAAGCCGTCGGGCTAGCTCCAGTTTGTAGGTAGAAATCTCTCATGTAATAGTAATGTACTGCTGCGATACCGGTGATAAGTCCGGATACCAACAGGGAAAGCTTCCACTTTCCATCTACTGAGGAACGCTCTGCGAAGAAGAATACTGCAGAAGCGAACATAGCCATGTACCCAATGAAGAAGGTAATTGCTACGGGATCTGAATTGATG
>JBEDEY010000132.1:0-5562 GCA_041175425.1 Bacteroidota bacterium
TTAGTATTCGCTGTAATTGCAGCCTCTTTAATTCGCTGGTTACTACTCGAGCCGTTCACCATTCCGACTGCTTCGATGGAAAAAACCCTTCTCGTTGGGGACTTTCTTTTTGTAAGCAAATTGCATTACGGAACACGGGTTCCAAAAACCCCTTTGCAGGTTCCTCTTACCCATCAAAAAATTTGGGGCACAGAAATTCCTTCCTATACGGATGTGATTCAGCTTCCCTACTTCCGATTGCCAGGATTTGCTTCGGTAGAGCGTAACGATGTGGTGGTATTCAACTATCCTGTAGAATTTAACTTTCCCAATGATCTCAAAACCAATTACATCAAGCGAGCAGTAGCTGTTCCTGGGGATGTACTTGAAGTTCGAGAGGGTGAGCTTTTTGTAAACCAAAAAGCATCTCCAAAACCTGAGGAAATGCAATACTCTTACGAAATCACCACCAATAGAAGTCTAACAGCAGATTTTTTGAAGGATTTCGGGATCAACCAAGAAAGTTTTTATGCTGCACCCGATGGCAGCCGCTACTTGATTTGGACTACAGATACAAACATTGAGAAACTTAAGGCTTCGCCCGTCGTGACTTCCGTTACTAAATCGCTTCAACCCAAGGGACAAGCGGAATCTGGGATTTTTCCAGCTGGTGCAAACTTGATTTGGAATAGAGATAATTATGGTCCGCTCCTAATTCCAGGAGAGAATCAAGCCATGGAAATGACTCCGGATAATGTAGCCAAATACGCCTTTACCATAGAAAAGTACGAAGGACACGAAAAGGTAGAAGTGAAAGAGGGAGTTTTGTTTATTGATGGAAAAAAAGTGGATCGCTATACCTTCAAGCAGAATTATTACTTCATGATGGGTGACAATAGACACGATTCACTTGACTCTCGTTATTGGGGCTTTGTGCCTGAAGACCATGTGGTCGGCAAGGCCTGGTTCTTGTGGCTATCCTTGGACAAGTTTGAGTCCATGTTCGGAAAAATTCGATGGAATAGATTCTTCAAAGTAATCTCCTAAGCAAAAAGCCCTGCATCTGCGGGGCTTTTTATTTACCAGACAATTGGTGTTTGATCAGTAGCACTCAAGTATTCATTCGCTTTGGAAAAATGCTTACATCCCCAAAACCCACGATGTGCAGCAAGTGGACTAGGATGAGGCGCCTTCAGAATAAAATGCTTCTCTGCATCAATTAATGCTTCCTTCTTTTGTGCAAATGCCCCCCACAATAAAAATACAACTTGCTCCCGCTCACGGCTGATCGTTCGAATAACCTCATCTGTAAACACCTCCCAACCCTGATTTTGGTGGGATCCGGCCAAATTTGAACGTACCGTCAGCGTAGAATTTAATAGAAATACCCCTTGGGAGGCCCATCTGCTGAGGTCTCCATTTGCCGGCATCGGAATCCCAAGATCGGTCTTCAGCTCCTTAAATATATTGAGCAAACTCGGAGGGAAGGGTACTCCAGCCGCAACCGAAAAAGCAAGTCCATTGGCTTGACCTTCTCCGTGGTAGGGGTCTTGACCCAGAATCACCACCTTCACTTCGGGCAAGGGACAATGCGAAAAAGCAGAAAAAATCTGCTTTCCCGCCGGAAAGACTTGGTGTTGCTGGTACTCCAGCTTAACAAATTCGGTCAGCTTTACAAAGGCTTCGCTTTGGAAAATTGGGGATAAGGCCGTTTTCCAAGTCGGTTCTAGGACAACATCCATCGGGATAGGGGTTGGTTTGAGAAGTAGAAATCCTAACTTAGTGCTTGAATCATCAATACCATGGTCTCTGCGATTACCAAAGGAATTCAAGTAAGTGTTGAAACTACCTACCAGCCGGATTTTTCAAATCCGCAGCAGCACCATTATGTATTCACCTACAAGGTACGCATAGAAAATAAAAGCAACCATACGGTTCAATTGTTGAGAAGGCGATGGGAAATTTATGATGCTACTGAAAGCCGAAAAATCGTTGAAGGAGATGGGGTAGTTGGACAGCAGCCTATTTTGGAGCCAGGCGAGTCCCATACCTATGTATCTGGATGCAATTTGAAGTCAGGAATTGGAAAGATGCGTGGGTCATTTACCTTCGAAAAATTAATGGATGGCAAGCTTATGGAGATCGTAATTCCAGAGTTTCAGCTAATCTCCACCCTTTTTCAAAATTAATGCGCAGGAATTCGTTTGCCATTGCTTTTGCCTATTTTGAGCATTGGCTACGAAAAGAGGATCTTTATAGCCAGCAATCCCCCTTTATTTTTTCCCTTTTCCAAGGGGCACTCACTTACCTAAAAGGTACCCAGTCCTCTCCTCCCAACAAATTTGATTTTAGCGCAACCATTTTCTCCCCACCTTCTCGGAACGAAATAAAAAAAAACGAGGAAATTTCTCAGTCTGAAAGCGGCAAGCCCCAAAAGGTTTGGCTTCCTCGGAAAAAAGCAGCTTTCCTATGCACCTATTTGTGTCAAACTACTTCGGCAAAGCAGGTGATGGAAGTGGGTACAGGCAACGGCGCATTGACTCGTCTATTGGATCAAGTTGTCAAAGGGCAACTCTATGCATTCAGTGAAAGGAATTTCTTCGATTCGAAGACGGAGTTTTCTCCAAACACTTGCCTGATCAATGAATTTACATTAGGGAAGTTCGCAGCCGTACTCCAAGACTTGGATGCCCTTGATTTCTTAATCATTCATCCGGAGTTTTCACAAGAAAGGATTCGAGAAGTGCTTTCTCAATGCCTTCCCCGCATGCAGTCCAATGGAATTGTTGCACTTGGAGGCATACACCACTATGATGTGATGGAGGCATGCTGGGAGGAAATTAAAAATGATGGCAATACAAGGCTTACCCTAGATTTTTTTGATTACGGATTTGCATTTTTCGATTACTCCGGCCCCAAAATCAATCTCTGCCTGGGGAATTAAATTACTTGCTTCCGTCAATATGAGCAGGTAAAATTCAGGAGAAAGGCGCGCTCGTAATCAGTTGTGGCAAACTTTATCTTTCTCCTCCAAGAATTGGCAAAGATATTGATAAAGAGAAGGAAAGGATTTTGATCGAAGATGATCCCTAGGGACATGGAGCACAACTTCCGGTGATTTAACCAACTTGAGTATTTCCTTATCCTATGGACCAATTTAGCAAAGATCAAAAGCCACAAAAAGCCGAACAAGGCAAAAACCTGATTTTGGTGCTATTAGTGCTATTGGTTTTGATCAGTGGGGTCAAGTTATATTTGGATCATTTGGATAAGAACAAGCAGACCGCCGAGATCACTGTATTGACAACAGAAAATCAAATCCTAAGCACACGACTAGATTCAGTAGAAAAACAATTGCAAATTCGAATCCAAGAATTGGAAAAATTGGGTGCCAATGTGACGGAACTGCGCTTTTTGCAGGATCAGTTGATCCAAGAAAAAAAATCCAATGCACAGCGGAGTGCTAGTGAAATTGAAGCGTTGAATCAGCGAATCAAGGATCTCTCCAGCCTATTGGTTCAAAAGGATAAAGAAATCAGTCAACTTCAGGAAGGTTTTCAAGCCTTAACCTCCGAAAATGAAGTACTAAAGAGCAATCAATCTGCGCTGGAGAAAGAAGTGACGGAGATCAATCTACAGAAACAGGAATTAGCGACGAAAGTAGCAGAAGCCTCCAAACTCAAAATTTCTGGAATCCGAATTTCTGGAATGAATGCACGAGGCAAAGCCCTAGATGGGAAGGATAAAACTTTTAAAAAGAAACAGCTAAAAGGGATCCAAGTAGTGGTTCAACTCGCTGACAATGCTATTGCAGAAAAAGGAAGTCGAACGGCTTATCTCCAAGTCGTGGGACCCAATAAACTTCCGATTTTTGACCTAGCCAAGGGTTCTGGAACATTCAATTGGTCAGGTGAAGAAGAATTTTTCACTGCGAAGCAGGAATTTTGGTATGACTCCAAGGAGCAGACACTAGTGTTTTTTTACGAGAAAGGCAGTGCTTATAGCCTGGGCATACACGAAGTCAAATTCTTTGTGGGGCAGCAGTATTTGGGTAGCAGTACCTTTGTGATCGACTAAGTATTCACCCTCTTCTTGGATATTTTTGGATTTATCTGGCTAGATTCTAGATAATTATTTGGAGCGTAGCCTGTTTTCTACTACTTTTGCGGTCTGTTTATTTAAATTCCAACAAACACATTAAAAAATGTTCCAAAGAAGTTACGAGACGGTATTCATTTTAACTCCCGTTTTATCTGATGTTCAGATGAAGGATACTGTCGACAAGTTTGTGAACTTGTTAAAAGAAGAGGGGGCAGATGTTATCAATGTGGAAAACTGGGGTCTTAAGAAAATGGCATATACCATTGAGAAGAAGACAACAGGTTTTTATGTATTGGTAGAGTTCAAGGCTGATCCAACACTTATCAGAAAGTTTGAGATTGAAATCAGACGGGATGAGAAAGTAATGCGATTCCTGACTACTGTATTGGACAAACACGCGATCGTGTATGCCGAAAGAAGAAGAAAAGGAGAATTTAACAAAAAAGCGGAAGCTAAGGAGGAACAAGCCTAATGACACTAGTAAACGAACCTATCAACAGAGGCGAAATCAGAAAGAAGTATTGCCGATTCAAGAAGCATGGTATCAAGTATATCGACTACAAGGATCCTAACTTCCTTCTAAAATTCGTAAACGAGCAAGGTAAAATCCTTCCTAGAAGACTTTCAGGTAACTCTGCAAAGTACCAGCGCAAAGTAGCTCAAGCGATTAAGAAAGCAAGACATTTGGCTTTGTTGCCATTCGTAACCGACGGTTTGAAATAGGCCCACGGTGTATCGTTCAATCAATAAAGATCATTACAAATGGAAATCATTCTAAAAACAGATATCAAAGGTCTTGGATTTAAAAATGACTTGGTGAGCGTAAAGCCAGGATACGGTAGAAACTACCTAATCCCTCAAGGTTTTGCTGTTCTTGCTACAGGGTCAAACAAGAAAATCCTTGCTGAAAACATCAAGCAAGCAGCACACAAAGCCGAAAAAATCAAGACTGAGGCTGAAAATATCGCTGCTAAACTTGCCGAAACCACACTTGAAATCAAGGCGAAAATCGGTGACTCCGGAAAAATCTTCGGAAAAGTAACTACACTTCAAATCTCAGATGCACTTGCTACCAAAGGATTTGAAATCGACAGAAAGAAAATCGCAATCACTGTTCCAGTGGAAGGTGCAGGCGAGTTCACTGCTGAAATTGACCTACACAGAGAGGTGAAGACGCAGGTTAAGTTTGTCGTAGTAGGCGAATAATCGATTCGTAAAAGCAAAAAAAAGCCCCGTAAATACGGGGCTTTTTTTATGCCAATGCCAATTCCAAATCATCGACCAACTTCTTGGCTACTGCTTTGCTATTTTTTTCACGCGCAGCTCTAAATAAACCAAGGGCAACCTCGCTCTTTTCTACCAGACCTGAAGGGTTCTGATCATTTAGGTAGCTTCCCCAGCACCAAGTTAGCTCAGCCGCCAACTCTACCTGGGATAATTTTTCCAATTTCTCGATGACCGGAGTCACCACCTTTTCCATTC
>JBEDEY010000133.1:0-8041 GCA_041175425.1 Bacteroidota bacterium
GGGCCGCCTCATCTCCATCTACAAAAAAAGGAGTTTGGTACTGCAAAATCGCTTCCATGGTTCGAAGCAAGGTGTTTTGCCGTTGTTTGATCGCATCAATAAACCACTTGGCGGAGTCCAATTTTTGCTTGACAAAGGACACGGTCTCCTTGAGTTTTTTGTCCTTCTTATCACTCTTGTCGTAAGTATCAAAAAGTTCTGAATAGGAACGAGAGATTCGAAGCTCTGGCGCATTCTTGGAGTTCAACAGGATCTCAAACTTTCCTCCAGTAGTCACCAAGATAAAATCAGGAATCACATATTGGGTAAGTACCAGACCATCTGCCACTCCTCCCGGCTTGGGATTGAGTCGAGTGATGAGCTGCACCGCTTCCTTGATCTCCTCCTCATCGAGGTTAAGGCGCTTTTGGATTTTGGGGTAATGCTTTTTGGTAAACTCCTCAAAGCAATCCTGAATGATGGCTAAGGCATGTTGCACAGCGGGATCATCGGGATGCTCCTTTCGTTCCAACTGGATGATTAAGCATTCTTGCAGGTTTCTAGCCGCAATGCCTGCAGGATCAAAACTCTGAATTTTTCGAAGAATTTCTTCGAGTTCATCGAAGTCGGTCTCTATGTTTTGAGAAAAAGCCAGGTCATTGATGATGGCAGTCAATTCCCGACGGATGTACCCATCGTTCTCAATACTGCCGATAAGCTGCTCTCCAATGATGCGCTGCCGCTCATCCAGCTTCAAAAAGTTCAACTGGGTAATCAGCTGTTCGTGCAAGGAACTTGGCGCAGAAAAAGGAATCTCCCGATCCTCATCGTCCGGGTTGTAGTTGCCATCCCCCTGCATTTTGTAGCCCCCATATTCGTCATCCAAATAGTCGTCTACATTGACCTCATTGGACTCTTGCCCATACTCGTCTCCAAATCCCTCATCGTAATCCTCCTCTCCGGAAGATTCGCTCTCTTCCACCTTGCCTTCTTCCAAGGCAGGGTTGATTTCAAGCTCTTCTTCGATACGGGCATCCAACTCTGCTGTAGGCACTTGCAGCAGCTTGATAAACTGAATCTGCTGCGGAGAAAGTTTTTGAGAGAGTGACTGAGAAAGCGTTAACTTTTGCATTGAAATGAATCAAACCACTTATTTGCGAAAAAGGAGCATGCTTTCGAGGAAAACTGCATCTTCAAATTTAGGAAAAAGCGTCAATTTTTTGATAAAAAGGTGATTTAATCGTTTTTTTGCATTCTACTAAATTTAAAGAGGTCGATTTACCCTTCCTCTACCCCAAACACATGGCATTCAACAAACGGGTCAAAATCAAGACCATCCTGGAAAAAGACCTGATCGGACAAGAGATCACCCTCATGGGCTGGGTACGCACCAAGCGAAGCAACAAGAATGTTTCCTTCATCGCACTCAACGATGGCTCTATCATTACCAATTACCAGGTAGTGGCCGACCCCAATGTCATTGCTGAAGAAGTACTCAAAAAGTGCAGCACCGGCGCATGTCTAAAAATCACAGGTACTGTGATTGCCTCTCAAGGCGCTGGTCAGCAGTCTGAACTAAATGCAACGCGCATTGAAGTTCTGGGTGAATCAGATCCTGAAAAATATCCACTGCAGCCTAAAAAGCACTCCCTGGAATTTCTTCGGGAGATCGCACACCTCCGCATGCGAACCAACACCTTTGGTGCCGTCTTTCGCGTCCGTCATGCGCTGGCCTACGCGGTGCACACCTATTTCAATACCAAAGGATTTTTCTACATCCACACGCCCATCATCACGGCATCGGACGCGGAAGGTGCAGGGGAAACCTTTAAGGTGACCACCCTAAATCTTAGCAATCCTCCCAAAACCGAAGATGGGAAAATTGACTACAGCCAGGACTTCTTCGAAAGAGAAACCAACCTCACCGTTTCCGGCCAGCTGGAAGGAGAGCTTGCAGCCATGGCTTTGGCAGAGATCTACACCTTTGGTCCTACCTTCCGAGCTGAAAACTCCAACACCACACGCCACCTGGCTGAGTTTTGGATGATCGAGCCGGAGATGGCCTTCTACGATGCAGAAGACAACCAGAACTTAGCCGAGGACTTCCTCAAGTACATCATTCGCTACGCACTAGACCATTGCGCTGAGGACTTGGCCTTTTTGGACCAGCGTGCTGCAGAGGAAGAGCAAGCGAAACCTACCGAACAGCGCGCAGAATTGGGCTTACTGGACAAGCTAAAGTTTGTAGTAGAAAACGACTTCGTTCGCCTCACTTACACGGAAGCGATCGACATCCTGCGCAACTCCAACCACAACAAGAAGAAAAAATTCCACTACCTGATCGAAGAATGGGGTACAGATTTACAATCCGAGCACGAGCGCTATTTGGTTGAAAAGCATTTCAAGAAGCCCGTGATCCTCACCGACTACCCAAAGGACATCAAGGCCTTCTACATGCGTCAAAATGAGGACGGAAAAACAGTAGCCGCCATGGACATCTTGTTTCCGGGCATTGGCGAGATCGTAGGTGGTTCTCAGCGGGAAGAGCGGCTAGACAAGCTGACCCAACGCATGCAGGAAATGCATATCCCTACCGAAGAACTTAGTTGGTACCTAGATACTCGACGCTTTGGTGCCACTCCACATGCTGGATTTGGACTCGGATTTGAACGCATGGTATTGTTTGTTACCGGTATGGGAAATATCCGTGATGTGATCGCCTTCCCAAGGACTCCAGGAAACGCAGAGTTCTAAGAAATACCAACCTTTTCAAACACCTCCAAAATTCAATTTTGGAGGTGTTTTTTTTTAGCTGACCACTTTGATGCGCCAGGCCAAGGGAATGCAGAGGATACTGAAGAAAATCGCCAAGTAGCCCACATAATTGAAATTGGTCAGCTGCCCCAACTCATTCTCTCCAATCAGAAACCCTGCGAGCAAGGAAGCAAAGCCCGCTGCCAGCTGCTGCACGGCAGAATTGAAACTCAAAAAACTACCCCGATTTTCAGGTTTTGCGGTACCCGTCACCAAGGCTGCCGCTGGGACATAGCGTCCATTGGAAGTCACAAAAAACAGGGTGGTCACCACCAATACCAAAGCCACGGGAGTTACGCCCAGGTGGGTGATGATCGCGATAGGAATTAGGTTGAGCACCATGAAAATGGTAAAAATCTTCAACTTCCCATGTTTGTCGGCAAGCTTCCCTACCCAAGGAGAAGTAAACATGGTGAAGGCTCCACCAGCCATGTACACATAGGTCAGCTGCAGTTCTGAAAAACCCACATTGGCGACATTGTAGGGGCTTAGGAAAGGGATGATCATAAACTGCCCTAGCATCATCATGATGGATAGCGTGATGGCTCGCATTTGGTTGGGGTTGCTTGTGACCCGGCTGATCACTTCAAAGGGATGGGGACGCTTCACACCACTAGTTACATGCCCAGTGATGGAAGGAATAAACTTGACAATCATCCCCATGCTCACAATAGACAAGGCCGATAAAATATAGAAAGGCGTATGCCAATCGGATAAGCTTGCCAAAAAGAGCCCCAAAGGCACGCCCATTACTGAGGCAAAGGAAAAGGCAGACATTACCAAGCCCATGGCACTACCGCGGCGCTCATCGGGCACCACGTCCCCAATAATCGCAAGAATCAAGGCAGAGGTCAGCCCTCCAAAAATTCCAGATACTACTCTGGCCAGCAGCAAAATGGGGTAACTTGGAGACAAGGCGCAGGCAAGTGTTCCCAAGGTAAAACCCAC
The DNA here is from genome assembly GCA_041175425.1 of Bacteroidota bacterium. Classification (GTDB taxonomy): domain Bacteria; phylum Bacteroidota; class Bacteroidia; order Cytophagales; family Cyclobacteriaceae; genus Algoriphagus. The sequence goes on from JBEDEY010000133.1 coordinate 3,742, forward strand.
ATACACCCAAATCAAAATCTTTTTGCGATCAAAACGATCCAAGATAAATGCACCAAAGAAACTAGAAGCTCCTGCACTGAAGGTGTAGGAGGATACTAAAAAACCAAACTCGCTGGGGCTGATGTCAAACAAACGCATCAGTTGGGGCCCGAGTGGCATCAGCATCATGAAATCCACTATATGGATAAAATTGATGGCTGCCAGGGTCCAGAGTAAGGCTTTTTCTTGTTTCATAGAATATTTTGAAAGGGAAATAGGGTAGAAATACGAGGGAAATAAAGTAGAAATAGATCGGCTGAAGTTAGTCCAAGCCGATGCGATGATAGGTTTCTGGGATGGCATCTATCAAATCCTGAGCCATAGTTCCACGCAAGTAACGCTGGCCTGCCAGTTCCCCTGCCAATCCATGATGAAACACTGCACAAAGCGTGGCATTTTCTGGGGCATAACCTTGCCCCAAAAAGGAAGTAAGCATTCCCGTAAGTGCATCGCCCATCCCCGCTGTAGCCATGTAATGGGTGCCAGTGGAATTGAACACCTGTCGACCGTCTGAGAGACTACATAAAGAATTGGCACCTTTGAGCACTAGATTAATCCCGTATTTAAGGCAGCAGGTTTTGGCTTTAGCCATCCGCTCTAAATGTGTGGAAGAGGGCCCAAAGAGGCGATCAAACTCTTTCAAATGCGGAGTAAGGATACTTCCCTTGGGTATCAAGGGCCAGAGTTGTTGATCTAAGGAAAGGAGCGTAAGGGCATCTGCATCCAATACCATGGGCTTGGTAGCAGCATTCAAGACTTGATGGAAGAGTTCTCCTTTGTCTAGCCCCCAGCCAGGGCCAATTCCTACCGCATCATAGGCTGATAGGTCCACCCCATCACCAAACACACACATGGCCTCTGGAAGAGCAGTCTGGAGGATTTCTCGCTCTTCCTCCGGGATCCAAACTGTGACCGTACCTGATCCCGTACGAAACGCACTTTTGGATGCCAATAGGGCAGCACCCATTTTTCCTTTACTGCCTGCTACCAAGAGCACCTTCCCAAAATCCCCTTTGTGAGCAAAGCGATGATATCTCCGATGAAGAGACAAAAGATCTTTTTCTTCCAAATAATAGGTAGTGTCAGGAAAGTCCTCAAATTCTTCTGGCTCAAAGCCAATGTCCAACACAAACAATTCTCCTGTAAACTGCGCATGCTCAGGGCACAGTAAGGATAGTTTGGGGAAGCCCAAGGTGACCGTAGTGTTGGCTTGAACCACCAAACCTGTAGGGCCATGGTCTGCAGGCAATCCGCTTGGCAAGTCTAAAGCGATGATTGTCCCAGTAAAGGCATTGATTTTTTCAATTCGTGCTAGCGCATCCTCCCGAAGTAGGCCGCTACAACCTATTCCCAAATAGGCATCAATCAAGATGCCAGCAGTGGGCAATGTCGATACATCCAGCGGGTAACAGGAGATTTGCGAAGGGAGCAATGAAAGATTTAGTTTGCAATCCGGTGACAAATTGGCTTCTGGAGAAAAACAGGTGGCCACTTCAACGGAATAGCCTAGCGAATAAAGTAGACGAGCAATCGCTAGCCCATCACCCCCGTTATTGCCTCCGCCAGCACAAACCACCACCGGAGTAGCCAAAGAAAATCCTTGCGCCTGAAACCAAGCTACCACCCGCTGAGCGACCAGTTCCATAAAGGCATGGTTCGAAAACCCCTTCCTTTTCAGATGGATTTGGTCCAAAATGGCAATTTCCGATGCTGAAAGGATCTTTAACATCTCCTAGGTGCGTGTAGCCATCGCTTCCCTTTTAGGAAGATTCAATCGACTCAAAAAGATCATTCCCAGTACAAAGAATATCACGAGGAACAAGGCTGAATTTCGCATGCTTCCAGTCAACTGTTCGATAGCTCCGTAAGTGGCTGTTCCGAGAACGACAGCAACTTTTTCGGTCAGGTCAAAGAAACTGAAAAAAGAAGCATGATCCGTGGTGGTGGTAGGAATCATTTTGGCATAAGTAGACCGAGAAAGAGACTGAATCCCGCCCATCACCAAGCCTACTACAAATGCCAAGAAATAAAACTGATACACAGAATATACAAAATAGGCCGCCACACAAATCCCCATCCATATTAGTACCATGATCATCAAACTTGCTTTATTTCCAAGTTTCCGAGAAACGAAAGCAAAAAAGTAACTTCCTGCGATGGCTACTAATTGAATAATCAACACCGTTAATATCAGTTGGTCTCCTGGCATGCCAAGTTCCTTATCTCCAAAGGAGGCCGCCAAATACATGACCGTTTGGACCCCCATGGAATAAAAGAAAAACGAAGCCAAAAATCGATTCGCAATAGGTAGGTTACGAAGCTCCTTAAACACCTTGTGCACTTCCCGATATCCTTTCAAGAGGTAGTCAGCTGAAATAGATTTTTTATAGGGATTATTCGGCAGAATCCGAAAAGGGATTTGCGCAAAACCAACCCACCAGATCCCAGTAATCAAAAACGAAAATCGGGGTGCAAAGCTACCTGGAGGCATCCCAAACCACTCAGGATACTGAATGCTAATCAGATTAAATACCAATAGAATTACACTTCCAATGTAGCCTAACGCAAATCCTTTGGCACTGAGTAAGTCAAACTCCTCTTCTTTGGCTATTTCTGGTAGGTAGGAATTGTAAAAAACGATACTTCCAGAAAAGCCAACACTCGCGAGCACACTACAGATGATTCCAAATTCAAGATTTTCTCCTGTAAAAAAGAATAAGGAAATGCAGGATAAAGAACCCAGGTACACAAAGAACTTCATGAAGTTTAGCTTATTTCCTGAAGCATCTGCAATTCCAGAAAGTAACGGTGCCAACAGGGCAATCACTAGGAATGAAAACGAAATCGAATAAGAATACAGGACCGTATTAATCACTTCCCACCCAAAGAAGGAAACAGTATCGGAGCCATCTACCCCTTTCGTGACACTGTTGTAATACACTGGGAAAATGGTCGAAGTAATGACCAGGCTATACACGGAATTTGCCCAATCGTACATGACCCATGCACGTTGAACTTTCTTGTTGGAGGTTGGGTGGGTGTTCATAAAGGCAGAAATAAAAAAAGCCATTCGCAAGGCGAATGGCTTTCAATATACGAGAAAGATTGTTACTCTTGATCTAATTTCTTAGTAGAAGCATACAAGACTTTACGTGCATCAGCATTACGCAATTCGGTTTGCACATCGGAGATAGGACCCATCTTCACATCTTTATCCACTTTCATGGAGATGGTAATGGAACCACGATCTGCTTCAGGCAACTTATCGCGTTCTTGATTTACCCATTGCACAATCTCAGGAGAGCTAATCAACACATCGTTGGCTTGAACTCTAGGCTCAGAACCATAAAGACTTGTGTTTTTTGGCTTTCCAATGAAAATGTAGGAAATCAAGGTCTTATTCTGCAGCTTTTGAAGCTGAGAAGACTGAGGAATTTTCTGATCAACTAACACGTCTTGCTCTCTCAACACGGTAGTTACCATGAAAAAGAACAACAACATGAAAATGATATCTGGAAGGGCAGAGGTATTGATTTGATCACTACCACCTAACTTTTTCTTTCTAAACTTTGACATATCAGTTTCCTCCTACTTTATCAGGTTCAGCAATAGAGATCGCCATTGGAATCCCTTCTTTACCCTTGTCTTGAAGTGCTTTAGAAGCCTCGTCATCACCAGTAAGTGCTCTGTATTGCTCAGAAGTAAGACCTACTCTTTCAGAATAGACATCGAAATACGCCTTTTTGGCTAAATCGAATACCTCAAGGAACACCGCATAGTTGGTACCTCTATTCGTTTTGATAGAGATAACTGCCTCACCTGGGTGATCCGATGAATCAGGCTTTCTTAGCGCTTGACTTTGCAAGGAAGCTGGAAGAGAGTTATACAAAGCAGCAGCATCCTCATCCGGAGCTCCAAAATTCATGATAAAGTCTTTGAAATCTTTATCAAGACCGGCAGCAGTCCTTCTGTACTCCCCTTCAACCAACAAATCATTGTTGGCATTAATCAAGACATTGAAGATATTTCGCTCGTTCTTCTTGATATCTGGGGGTGGCACATTAGGATCCTGCTTCGGAGGAAGGACATTTAGAATACCCTTGTCCGAAGCAATTGTAGTAGTCACGAGGAAGAAGATCAACAATAGGAAGGCGATATCCGCCATCGATCCCGCGTTGATCTCATTACTCATTCTATTTTTACTTCTTGCCATTTTATTTAACAGCTTTAGTAAGTTCTGTCACTACGATAGACACAATTG
>JBEDEY010000134.1:0-4281 GCA_041175425.1 Bacteroidota bacterium
TGAACAACATCGCGTGGCCTTAAACACCAAAAAAATAAATTGAAATAAAACTTGAGTCAGAATCAATAGAATAAGTTACACTAAAAACACCTAAAAATCAAGTATTTAGCAATTTTTCAGAAAAAAAATTGGGGATAGATCACCTAGAATTAGGTTATACAAGGTACCCTAGTAAAAATTTGGTACTACTTTTTCTTTTAGTTGGTAACGAGCAACCAACTTCCTGCCAGAGCAGGACCCATTTACTACCCTTATGAATCTAACCAACACCGAAGTACAAATGCGCAAAGGACTCCTAGAGTACTGCGTATTGCACATTATCTCAAGGGGGGAAGTTTACACCTCTGACCTAATCGATGAGCTGACGCAAGCTCAGATGATCGTGGTAGAAGGCACCCTGTATCCCCTGCTCAACCGGCTCAAATCTGCGGAACTCGTCAGCTACCGCTGGGTAGAATCCGATGCCGGTCCACCCAGAAAATATTATTCCATCACGGAGGAAGGCCAAGTTGCCTTGAAAAGCCTCGCTACCACTTGGAAAGGATTGGTTCAATCCATCACTCAAATCACTAAAAAGAAATCCCCTTCTACTTCGAATAACTCATGAAAAAGACACTTAGCATCAACATCAGCGGTATTTTATTCCATATCGAAGAAGATGGATACGACACCCTCAAGAACTACCTAGAAAGCATCAATACTCATTTTTCTGGGTACTCCGACAGCAAAGAGATCATTTCCGATATCGAAAATCGTATTGCAGAAATTTTTCTTTCCTACTTGAAAAACAACAATCAGGTGATCACTGCAGAAAATGTGGCTCGACTGATTGAAAAAATGGGAACCATTGCGGATTTCAGCGCCTTGGAAGAAAAGCAGGAAGCTGAAGAAGAGGCTCCTGCAGCAGATGACTTCTACAAGTATGTGACTCCTCCGAGTTCAGCCACTGGCGGGTACAAAAAACTGATGCGACTGGAATCCAAAAAGATCTTGGGTGGGGTTTGTGCTGGCATTGCCCATTATTTTGCCATCGATGTGCTTTGGATTCGATTGATTGCCATTCTCCTGCTTTTTACTGGAAACATCAACTTTGATTTGTTTGATTTCAATCCCTTCGGTTGGGTTCAGGTCAACTTTGGATTTGGGGCAATTGCGGTAGTCGCTTACATTGTCCTGTGGGTGATTCTTCCGGTATCCCATACTCAAGAAGAAGATAAAGAAATCAAAAAGCTATTTCGAAACCCAGACGATAAAGTTCTTGGGGGTGTAGCCAGTGGACTTTCTGCCTACTTTGGAGTAAAAGAACTTTATACTCGTCTCGCATTTGTATTTCTCACTTTTGCTGGAGGATCAGGTATTGTGATTTACCTCATCCTTTGGATCATTACTCCTGTGGCGAGTTCCATCACGGAGCGCATCAAAATGAAGGGAGGAGAAATCACCTTGGATAGCATCGACTCCACACTCAAAGAATCTATCAATCCTGTTCCGCCAGCACCTGAATCGCCTTTTGAATCTACTATTAAAAAGGTCGTCATGACCCCAGTAAGAGTATTGGGACAGGTGATTGAAGCATTAGGCTCTGCATTAGGTTCCTTGGGTAAATTCCTGCTTACCCTGCTTCGCGTATTTTTCGGGTTGATTATTTTCATTTTTGGTATCGTGCTAGTAGGTGCTCCCTTGGTCGCCTTCTCGCTATACTTAGGAATTATAGATCCCATCGTTTACGGAACCTCTAATGTATTCCCATTAGAAATGATCACTGAGTTGGTGCCAACAGGATTAGCAGCCTCTGGCCTAGGACTCCTTGCGATTCCTGGAATCGTGATCCTCATGTTGGGATTGAGTGTCTTGTCAAAGAAAAATTTAGTAGGCAGCAGATTTGGCTTAGTTGCACTTGCACTATGGCTGATGTGTATCGGAACGGTAGGATTTCAAGTTCCCCGAGTACTTGCTAAGTTCAAAGAGGAGGATCGTCTGATTACCAACACCCCACTTGCCTTGGGTCAAGGTGTACTCTACTTAACTCTAGAAGACCGAGAGGAGGAAGAGTTTTACCAACGCGTCGTACTTGAACTTAAGGGTACGGAAGACAGCATTCCTTCACTCAATCAGGAGTACTTCTCCCGAGGACAGACCATGAAACAAGCTCAGGAGAATATCAAAAAGATCGCCTATTCCTATTCAGTGAAAGATTCCGTAATCACTTTTGAAAGAGGATTTGATTTGAAAACCTTGGGAGCGTTTCGGGATCAAAAACTAAACCTAAGCTTGGCGATACCTTACGACAAGCCCTTTATCATGGATGACAGCTTGTTGGAAATTTTGGAAAATACAATCTACAGAAATGGATACGAAGGAGAGGATGTCCGCCCAGAAGCTATCTGGGTGTTCAATGAAGCAGGCCTTACCTGCCTCACTTGCCCAGAAGTCAAAGGAGAGCGACGCGATTGGGATTCATTTGAATCTGAAAAAGCACAACTTGACTCCATTACCAAGGTGCAAAAGGATAGCCTAAGCAAAGCAAAACTCAAGGATGCCTATTTCTTGAAGGAAAATTAAGCAGCTACTTAAAGTTTAGATTAAGGTTGATCTAGGTGGTCCCGTTAGTGCGGGGCCACTTTTTTTTGTACCTTCTAACAAACTTTTAGATCATGGATGTAACGGCTAAATTTTTAGGAGGAGCTGGGGTTGTTACCGGTTCCAAATACTTGATTGACTTGGGAGATTTCGAATTCCTCGTCGACTGCGGATTGTTTCAAGGCGGGAGAAAACTCCGAGAACTAAACTGGGATAAATTTCCGATGCCCCTGAATGACTTGGAAGCGGTGGTCCTCACCCATGCGCATTTGGACCACATCGGCTACTTGCCTCGATTGGTTCAGCAAGGATTTAAAGGACCGATATATTGCACGGAAGCCACGGCCGAACTTGCAAAAATTTTGCTTCTCGACTCTGGGAAACTTCAAGAGGAAGAAGCAGAATATGCACGCAAAAAAGGCTATTCCCGCCACGAGAACCCCCAGCCCCTCTACACCAAAGCGGATGCAGAGGCTGTTTTTCCACAGTTCATGCCGCAGCCCTTCGAGCGCCCTTTTTCCATACATCCTGCGGTGACAGTTACCTTTTTTCATGCAGGTCACATACTGGGTGCCTCCATTGTCAAATTCCTGATTCAAGGAGAACACCAAACCAAACGGCTGGTATTTTCTGGTGATTTGGGACGATACATGGATCCGCTCCTCTTTCCTCCCACCCGGATTCCAAAAGCAGACATTCTTTGGATCGAATCCACCTATGGCGACCGAAAATCATCGGTGCTTAAGCCCGAAGACGAACTGGCCCGAGCCATACGAGATACCTTTGACCGGGGCGGATTGGTCATTATCCCTGCCTTTGCCGTTGGGCGTACGCAGCTCCTACTCTACCACCTCTACCAATTGATGGAGAAAGGGAAAATCCCCAAAGTTCCCATCTTCACCGATAGCCCCATGGCCATCGATGCCACGAAACTGTACCTAGACTTCAGCAATGATCATCGCTTGGGTGCCATGCTTCAGGAAGATGAACATGCATTTAAGCATCCCCACCTGCATTACTTTCAGAAAAAGGAGGAGTCCATGTCCCTCAACACCTATGAAGGGAAAGCGATTATCATTTCCGCCAGCGGCATGGCCACGGGCGGTCGGATCCTACACCACCTCTACCACCACCTTCCCAATGAAAAAAATGGGGTGATTATTGTCGGTTACCAAGCCCAAGAAACGCGCGGCAGAAGACTTTTGGAGGGGGATTCCAGCATCCGCATCTACGGAGAGGAAGTTCAGGTACGGGCGAAGGTCTATCCAATCGAAGGGCTCTCCGCGCATGCAGACCAAGAGGAACTGATGGATTGGGCAGAGGGATTTACCGAGAAACCAAAATACACCTTTGTGGTGCACGGGGAAGAAAAAAGTGGGGAGGCGCTGGCCTACAAGCTCAAGCAGGAACTGGGGTGGAATACCCTTCTTCCCACCTACTTGGAATCCTTTGTCTTGTTTGAAGGGATTTAAAAATCCATCAAATTCAATTTCGATGGACCCATCATTACTCGTGAAAATGTACGGGAAAAATAAAATTAAAGCACTTTCCTGATCAGGCTATTTTTCCTTAAAAAATAAGTTAGCAACCACGGCAGCAAAATTCCAAAAATACTTACTAGAAAGAATTTCAGATTTAAATTTAGTTCAAGATCTTTTAAGAGAACCTGAAGGAAAATAACAATAAGTAAATGAAATAAAT
>JBEDEY010000135.1:0-5447 GCA_041175425.1 Bacteroidota bacterium
ACTTTATCCGGGGACTACTGATTCCCATGACTTTTATTTTTCAAGCACTCAAGCCAGGTTTGGGTATTCAGTACAGCCTCGCAATCGTAGGGATCCCTGTGATCTTGATGGCAATCTATGCAGCTTATAGTTCTGAAGAAACCTTCAACAAGGACCTGGACTACGTGGAATAACTAACCATCGTCGTAAAAGCTGCCCAAAAGCGCAATTCAACTAAAAAATTATGAGAAGTACTTAAAAATAGTGTTACTTCAATAAAAATAGCCGTAACCACATTGATATCCTTTATCTCAGAACTCAAAGCAAGGAACGAAACCTTATTTTACTATGGGGTAGTTTGTCTTGGTTTGGCCCTCCTATTTTTTGTGTTGTCCAAAACTACGACCACCCAAGTCTACGGCGTCAATGCTTGGCTCAAACCGTTCAAGTTTGCCCTCTCCACCTTCTTTTTTGCCTGGGCCATGGGCTGGTACTGCTATTATTTGCCTGATTTCAATGCGCAACTTTTTAACTGGTCGGTCATCCTACTCTTAGGATTTGAGATTGTCTACATCGCCCTCATGGCTGGAAAAGGGGAAATCTCCCACTACAATACGAGTTCACCCCTTTACGCAAGTCTCTTTTCGATGATGGCCTTGGCGGCTACCCTCGTCACGCTGTATACCGCATACATAGCCTACCAGTTTTTTGCGCATTCCTTTCCTCAGCTTCCCACTTACTACCTCTGGGCCATCCGCTTAAGCCTCCTGATTTTTGTGGTGTTTTCCTTTGAAGGCTTTGCCATGGGTTCCCGACTGAGCCATAGCGTCGGCGCCCTCAATGACAATTCGAATCTCTGGATCTTGGGCTGGAGCAAAACTGTGGGAGATCTTCGTGTGTCCCATTTTATTGGAATGCATGCCTTGCAAGTACTTCCTGTACTCTCCTTCTATCTGATCAAAAACACCAAGGGAACCATCGTCCTCGCTGTCCTTTATGGACTCCTGGCCCTCGTCACACTCGTTCAAGCGCTGCAAGGCAAGCCGTTTTTTGTAGCTGGATCAGAAAAAACGGGGGTAAAAAAGTAAGGAGTACCTTTTGGTAAAGAATAAAGAAAACCGAAAATCTGCCCATCTCTGTGCAACCTTTACTTGGTCAGGTGCATCTTCCTTTTTGAAAGTTAAACCAGCAATCCTTAGGGGAAATCCAAGTAGGCAAAGGCCTAAAGTAGGTCCAAATCGATAAATGGACACAAAACCAACTAAATCAAATTGAACCATGACAAAAATTTTTTCACCACTGCCCGGTTTTACTTTTCTTTCCATTTTAATCCTCTTCCTTGCTTGCAGCGAAACTAAGAAACCCGATACGCCCCAAGAAATGGCACATCCCAAACTTATCAAAACCATCGGCGCACCCAATTATGGAAGTGTCAAATGTGGCCTACAAGACAAAGCCGGCAACCTTTGGTTTGGAACCACAGAAAATGGGCTTTACAAGTACGACGGCAAATCGTTTCAGCAGCTTTTACTAGCCGATGGATTAATCAGCAATTCCATTTCTAGCCTGCTCGAAGATTCAACTGGGAAAATATGGATAGGTACAGACAAGGGGCTTTGCCTGTACGATGGCAAAGCCATTACCCAAATTGAAATTCCTTTACCAAAAAATCTTCCTCCCAATAGGAACGAACTCTACCGCGATTCGCAGCTGGTTTTCAGTATGATGCAGGCGAAAAATGGGGTGATTTGGATCGCAACCATCAATGGAGTATTCACCTACGATGGAACATCCTTTAGTCCATTTCAAATGAAATCGAACTCAGGTGGTTTCCTCAGTACAAATCACAACGTAGAAAAGATTTTTGAAGATAGAGCGGGGAATTTTTGGTTTGGAGGAAGAGGGAATGAAGGGGTGTACCGATACGATGGTAAGTCTGTAACCCAACTTGAGCTAGAAGTCTTGTTTCAAGACGGGCCCACACCCAAACCTACCGATTGGGCATGGCCGCAACTCCAAGACAAAGATGGAAATATTTGGTTTAGCAATTGGGGCGGGGCTTACCGCTACGATGGCAAATCTTTTAAAAGTTTCACAAACAAGGATGGCCTAAAAGGCGGAGTTGGTTATATACTAGAGGACAAAAAAGGCAACCTTTGGTTTGGTGGAGATGCTGGTGCTGGCCTTAGCCTGTACGACGGTACCTCTTTCACGCTGTTCACAAAAAAAGATGGCTTGATACACAATAGTATTTGGTCTATTCTAGAAGACAAAGCCGGAAATCTATGGATAGGCACCCGAGAGACAGGGCTATCGAGGTACGATGGAAAAACATTCCAAACCTATTCCGAATACAAGCAAATATCACCAACGAACTAGTTCAAAAACTTTGTTTCCCAATAAAGTTTTACGCAGCCCCACGCATTCGCAACAAGGCAAACTTTAAGTAGCTAGAAGAACTAAAGACATTGTAGGGATTGGCCAACATCGTTCTACGGCTTAGTAAGATTTAGAAGGAAAAGAATTACTTTTTCACCTTCATTCTTTACTAGGCATTAGAAAAAGAAAATGGACAAAAACTTAAAATTTGACTTTGAAATCGATAAAGCGAACAACCGGATTCATGTAACCGGTGAATTTTCAGCAAATCTTGAGGCGGTTTGGAAGGCATGGACAACTGCAGAATTAGTAGACCAATGGTGGGGTCCAAAGCCCTGCCGAGCAGAAACCAAGTTCTTGGATTTTCGCGTGGGTGGACATTGGCTGTATGGCATGATTGTACCTATGGCTGTAACAGGTTCCGAAAAAGAGCAAATCCATTGGGGGAAACAGGGGTATTATAAAATAGTGCCCTATGAAAGTTTTTCTGGAACAGATGTGTTTTGTGATGAAAATGGAATTAAAAACCCCAAACTACCCGAAGCAAGATTTGAAAATTTGTTTTACAAAATAAGGGATGAAAAAACTCGTGTAACCCTAATCTCAACTCACAGGAGTTTTGAAGATATGGAGGCAGTAATTGCAATGGGCTACAAAGAGGGTATTGCGGTTTGCTTTAACCAACTTGACGATCTCTTGAAATGAAAAAAGAACTATTGAAAAGTATCGGAGCTGTACTAGCAGGATTCGCACTTTTGGTGACTTTATCCGTATTGATGGACAGCCTTTTAGAAAAAATAGGAGCACTAAAAACTGACCCCTTCAACGAAAACCCCAGTTGGCTAATCGTCCTACTCATTCTGTATAGAACGATCTTCAATGCATTCGGAAGTTATTTGACTGCCCGACTTGCACCCAACAAACCAATGAAACATGCACTTATTCTTGGCTCAATAGGCTTTGTATTAACTATTGTTGGACTTATTGCCATGTGGGACATTCCACCTCGTTGGTATCCAATTTCCCTTATCGTCTTGACCCTTCCTGCTGCTTGGGTTGGTGGAAAAATAGCCATAAAAAAGTAGTACTTATTGGAAATGTTGTGGATTCGTCATCGATTTTCGATGCAATCCAGGTGTTGTTTAGACGACTTAAAGCCTCCTGCACACAACAGATTTCACCCCCCATTTTTTAAACCTACTCTCCATTCTTTCCTAAATTTCACCCACTCAAAATTCTTTACTTCTTTAAAATTAATTACCCTTGCCCCTATGGCCTTCCAAGCATTTTTTCATTTCCCCGTAATTATAGATTTTGAGCAGTTCTATAAAAATTAAGTAGTTTAGGTTTAAAATGAATTTTGGAGCAACATCTAATTATGGAAGACGGAATCGAATCAATTTGCCCAAGCAGTAGACAAGCATGGCGGGAATGGCTGCAAGCCAATCACGCTAAAAAACAAGCTGTTTGGCTTATTTATTACAAGAAGAAATCCAACCTTCCAACTGTAATTTACAGCGATGCTGTTGATGAAGCACTATGTTTTGGATGGATTGACAGTAAGGCAAAGCCCATAGACGAAGAAAAATACATGCAGTTTTTCACCAAACGGAAACCTAAAAGCATTTGGTCGAAAATAAATAAAGAAAAAATCGAGCGCCTGACGAAGGAAGGGCTAATGACGCAGGCAGGTTTTGAGATAATTGAAATCGCAAAACAAAATGGCTCTTGGACCATTTTGGACGAATCTGAAGCACTTATAATTCCTGAAGACCTCAAAAAAGGGTTCCAAAAAAGTACTGCCGCCATGGACTATTTTTCAAGTTTAAGCAGGTCCGACAAACGAAATATCCTGCAATGGCTGGTGCTAGCTAAACGACAAGAAACAAGAGAAAAAAGAATCGCCGAAATCATTGAACTCGCAGAACAAAAGCTTAAGCCGAAACAATTTCGTGGAAACAAAAACAGCCGCTAAAACAGGCTTGCAAAAAGATACTGAGCGTTAATTTCTGGGTATTTTAATTTCCCAAAAAATGAAGCCAATTAAACCCCACATTTTTAAATTTTTTCCCTCAAAAAACTGCCCGCTTCCTTAAAATTTCTTCTCCTTTTCCCCAAGCCCTTCTGGGCATTTTTTCTACCTTTGTGCCTTCTTCGATTTTACCTGATTTTTCAATCCCCATGGCACTCAAAAAAATACAATCTGCTCTCATTTCGGTCTATTACAAAGACAAGCTTGAACCCATCATCGCTTTGCTAAAGCAGCACGACGTCACCATCTATTCTACTGGAGGCACCCAGGAATTTATTGAGGGCCAAGGAGCTACGGTAGTGCCTGTGGAGGAACTCACCAGCTATCCTTCCATCTTTGGAGGAAGAGTGAAAACCCTACACCCAAAGGTTTTTGGAGGCATACTCCAGCGCAGAGACCACGAGGGAGATATCGCTCAGGCTGCCACTTACGAGATCCCAGCCATTGACCTCGTGATCGTGGATTTGTATCCCTTCGAAGAAACAGTTGCCTCTGGAGCATCTGAAGCAGATATCATCGAAAAAATTGACATCGGCGGCATCTCCTTGATCCGCGCTGCAGCCAAGAATTTCAAGGACGTGACTATCATCGCCTCCAAAAATCAATACGAAGAGTTAGCCGTCAAACTGCAAGCTCAAAACGGTGCCACCACCTTGGAGGATAGACGCTATTTTGCAGCGCAAGCCTTCCAAGTATCCTCTAACTACGATACCCACATTTTCAACTACTTCAACCGTGTAGAAAATATCCCTGCACTGAAGATTTCAGAAACCGAGGCCAAAGCCCTTCGCTACGGAGAAAATCCACACCAGTCCGCACATTTTTACGGCAAGCTGGAGGATCTTTTTGCGCAGCTTCACGGCAAGGAAATGTCTTACAACAACCTAGTGGACATCGATGCAGCGGTTCACCTGATTGCTGAGTTTCCAGACCAAACGGCCTTCGCCATCCTCAAGCACACCAACGCCTGCGGATGTGCTACCGGCGCTACGGTAAAGGAAGCCTACCAAAAAGCCTTCGCAGCGGATACCACTTCCGCTTTTGGCGGGGTATTGGT
>JBEDEY010000136.1:0-3421 GCA_041175425.1 Bacteroidota bacterium
AGCTGGATGTTTTGCGCCTACATGATCTGCGTTTCAACTGTCCTGACCCACTTTTATGGGGGAGCCGGTCTCTGCATTGCGATCTTGAGCACTGAGCTCATGGTCTTCTTTATTTGCTTGTATCTCCTGTATCGCCACAAAAAAGAACTCTTGTATGGCTTCTACTCCTGAGATTACAGTAGCAATCATCTTGGTCAATTGGAATGGCTATGCCTATACCCGGGCCTGCTTAGCCTCTCTTGAGAAGGTAACGGCGCCCGCTTTTCAAGTAATCTTGGTGGATAATGGCTCCCAAAATTCAGAAGGCGAGCAACTCAAAGCACAGTTCCCCCACATACACCTCATCGCCAACCAAGACAACTTGGGCTTTGCTGGTGGAAATAATGTAGGAATCCGCTATGCCTTGGAACAAGGGTTTGAACAGGTATTACTGCTCAACAACGATACGACTGTTGCCCCTTCCTTTTTGAAAGAACTCCAAACTTGCCTAGATCAACCTGGGCAGGGCGTGGCACAGCCCCTCATCCTATTTGCCCATGATCCACAAACACTGTGGAGCGCTGGAGGGAAATGGAATTCCCTTTTTGGACGGGCAATCACCTTGGGAGACCGAGTGTCTTTTGAAAAGTATCGAGTAGAAACCAGAACTCTCGATTGGTCTACCGGATGTTGCATGCTGGTATCTAGAGCCGCTTTACTAGAAGCGGGGCTCCTGAATGAAGCCTATTTTGCTTATTTTGAAGACGTGGAATGGAGTTTACGAATACGCAAAGCTGGATTTACAATTGGCTTGGCTGAAAATGCGATTATCTACCACGAAGCGGGCGCTGCCTCCAAAAAACAACATGCAGAAGGAACCCTCAGTCCGCGTGTGTTTTATTTTCTTGTGAGAAACCAGCTTTTCCTGCTGCGTCAGCATTCCATTGTACTTGGATATCCTTATCACTTGCTTCGGTTTATGAGTTGGGCCGCCTACTTTTTGATTCGAGGGCGATTCCAAAAACTATCGGCAGTTTTCCAAGGAATACGAGAAGGTCTTTTTACTCCACTTAGCCCAGAAAAGAAATGGCTTCAATAGCATTTTTTATTCTGACAATCGGGGTGCTATTGGGCTTCCTTTGGACTTTACAAGAGATGATTGTAAATGGAAAATGGACTTATTTCATTTTCTTCTTAGCCGGTTTTTTACCGATCTACATTAGCTTCTTGAGTTTGACTTACCTCAACACCCGATCTGAGGTGTTGGTCACAGTCTTTCAAGGGCTGAAAGAAGGAGTGGTAGGGATCGCCTTGGTAGTGGCTGTTCTCTTTCAAAAGAAGCCAGCCGAATATCACTTTCGCCCCCAGAGCACGGATTGGTGGATGGGTGGTTTTTTAATTATTGCGTTTTTCTTCCTTATTCTACCTATTGGCGAAGTCCCCTTTCTTACCAAGGCCTCCTACTTCAAGGGGATTTTGCTTCCTGGCCTAGCCTACTTTTTGGGGAGAAATACAGTGTTTGATGATTGGGAAATCTCTCGGTTTTTTTCCATGATTTTCATCATTGCCATCCTTGCCTTCGCCGTCAATTTAGTAGAAGAGTTTGTCCTACGGGCACACATCCAACAGCACACTGGCTACGCGCTTTACAATCAAGTAATCAACGATACCTACCCAAGTGGAAATTTTGGTCTCTCCTGGACATTCGAAACCCAGGCCCTGACCAAGCGATTGGCCTCGTTTTTTTCTGATCCCTTGGAGTTGGCCAGTTCGGTGCTATTGGGTTTTGCGGCTGGGCTCATCTGGTTTTTGACCTCCAAAAGAGAAGAAGGATTTCCATACCTCGTAGTAATGCTATGCTCCATGGGCAGCCTCTTTTTTTCAAGTTCACGAGCCGCATTTGGCGCTTTTTTTATCATGCTGTTTTTTATTGCGGTGATTTTTAAACTCTATCGGTTGATCCTATTTGGGTTTGGTCTAGTCACTGCATTTGTCATCTTCGTAGTATTCTTTGCCTCTGACGACTTCTATTTCTTCGTGATCGATACCCTAACATTCGAGAATGCGTCCAGCGTAGGCCACGTGGTGGAATGGTTAATTGCCGTTGAATCCATGATCGAAAATCCTTTAGGGGTCGGTTTGGCCATGAGTGGCAACTCCGGTACGGTCACCGATGAAGCACGAATCGGGGGGGAAAATCAATTCCTGATTTATGGGGTTCAACTGGGCTTTTTAGGGATGTTTTTATACATCCTGCTGTTGGGATTTTCCATTAGCCGCTCTATTCGAGTATTCAGGCTTACTGAAAACCTCATGACGGCACGAATTGCATTTACCGCTGCAGCGGTCAAAACAGGCCTCTTACTGCCCCTTTTCACAGCCAATGCAGAATTGTATGCCTATGTAAATTGGATCACCTGGTGGATGGTGGGCTATGCAATGAACGAATATTCAAAAATCAAAGATGGAAAAGCATAAGCCAAAAGTATTGGTGGATGTATTTTACCTGTATGTGGCACAAACAGGGATCCGAACCTATATGGTGACGCTTTGCGATGAGATTCTTAAAAAAAACAATCCCGAATTTGAGTATATCATCAGCCCCAATTATGAGAAAGTAAAGCAAAGTCAGTTCTTTCGGGGAAAAACAGCCAAGTGGAAAAACCTCCTTTTTCAACTGCTCTATTTCTTCAGAAAACAGGTGATCGTCCCAATACTCTCTTATTTCCACCAAACAGCGATTGTCTTCAGTCCTGACATTTTAAGCCCAGTTTTCGCTAAAGGAAAAAAAGTTTCCGTCGTCCACGACACGTTTTTTTGGGATAATCCTGAGCATTACCAACCCCTTTGGCTGAAGTATTACCTCTATTTTTTAGAAAAAGGATTGCAAAACAACGGGGAGATCATCACAATCACCCATTTTTCCAAAATGCGGTTACAAGAATTGTCCCCTTTTAAATCGACTCCAATGAAGGTGGTTTATCAGGCTTCTGGGCTTTCGGAGCGCTCCTACCAACCAGATTTGAACTCGAGTACACAACCACGCTATTTCCTTCATGTTGGCGTATTGGAAAAAAGGAAAAACCTAGGCACGCTAATCACTGCGTTTGATGGCCTTACAAAAATGGCTGGTTATGAAGACCTCCGTTTGGTATTGGTAGGACAACGGGGCCCCAGAGAAACCTTAGATGATTACGATCATTTGGTTGAATTGGTAACCTCCCTGGGATTGACTGATAAAGTCGATTTCACAGGATATGTGAGCCAAGATCAACTCGCTTCTTATTTCCAACATGCCTTGGGCTATGTTTTTCCTTCGGCAAATGAAGGGTTTGGATTGCCAGTATTGGAGGCGTTCTCTTTTGGGCTGCCTGTCATCATTTCACGACAAGGGGCTTTGATGGAAGTGGCAGGTGATGCTGCTTTGATTCTGGAAAAAAAT
>JBEDEY010000137.1:0-4442 GCA_041175425.1 Bacteroidota bacterium
GGTCCGTACCGTCATTGGGTCGACCGTTCTGAGAAATCACTCCCCTTACTTCCGGATATTTCCGAACAATCTGTCTCATTTTTTCAGACTGCAGGTTTGCATTCGAAAAGGAGATACTTTGAGGCATGGAGGCACGTACATAAATCGATCCCTCATTCAATTGAGGAAGAAATTCGGTACCTAGGTTTGAACCTACAAGCAAGCTGACCAAAAGCAAAGATCCAGAAATCAGGAGCGCAGTTTTCTTCTTTCGGATACACCACTCCAGCCCTGGTCTGTAGATGTTTTCCAAAAAGCTAACCAAAGGATTACTTTTCTCGCGAACATTTTTATTGAGGAGCAAATGTCCCAAAACAGGTACCAATGTCAACGTGAAAATCAAGGCTCCTAGCAATGCAAATCCAATGGTATAAGCAAGCGGAGAAAACATCTTACCCTCCACTTTCTGGAAAGCAAAAATTGGAAGCAATGCGGTAATGATGATGAGCTTCGAAAAGAAGATTGGCTTACCCATCTCCACGGAAATCCGCTTGATCATGCTCATTTTAGAGATCAAATTGAAGCGCTGAACTCCTAGTTTATGCTGTTGGTGAGCTAGGTACACAAACATCCCCTCTACCATTACCACCGAGCCATCCACGATGATACCAAAATCAATCGCTCCAATGGACAGCAAGTTTGCCGACATTCCCTGAAGCTTCAAGCAAACAAATGCAAAAAGCAGGGCAAGTGGAATAATGATCGAAACAATCAAGGTAGTCCTCCAGTCTGCCAAGAAAATCAACAAAATGAAGGTTACTAGCAAGACACCAACGATGAGGTTTTCCATCACCGTATGGGTAGTCACATTCACCAAGGTAGTTCGATCGTAAAAAGGATCAATTTTGACGCCGTCTGGCAAAACGCGTTCGTTTAGCTCCGTGATTTTTTCATTGAGTACCTTCAGTACCTCACTTGGATTCTCCCCTCTTCGCAACAACACAATTCCTTCCACCACATCGGGCTGATCGTCACGACCTACCTTACCAAGTCGAGGCTTGGAAGATTCCATGACCTGAGCCACATTTGAAATGAGGATAGGCGTACCTTCTACAGATTTAATCGGGATTTGTTTGATGTCCTCAATATTCTTCACCAAACCAATACCTCTTACAATAAAGGATTGGGGAGCGATCTCCAAGACATCCGCACCTACGTTGGAATTGTTTTCTCGAAGCGCTCGAAAGACATCATCCGTAGCCAGGTTGTATTGATTCAGCTGAAGAGGATTGATGATTACCTCAAAGATTTTTACCTCGCCTCCAAAGCTGATGACATCAGCTACACCCGGAACAGATTTAAGTCGTTTGTCGATCACCCAGTCTTGTACTTCCTTGAGTTCGCGTACAGACTTATTCTCTCCCTTTAGCGTGTAGCGGTAAATTTCACCGGTAGGACCAGAAGGGGGCTGAATCTCTGCCTCCGCATTTTCTGGCAAATCAATATTTTGAAGTTGATTGCCCACAAGCTGTCTGGCAGTGAAGTAATCCACGTCATCCTCAAAAATCATGGTCACCACTGAAAGACCATACACCGAAATAGAACGCAAGCTGGTCTTATCCGGTACCACATTCATCTCTATTTCCACAGGAATAGTGATGAACTTTTCAACCTCCTCCGCACTTCTACCCGGCCATTGGGTGATAACCACCACTCGGGTATTGATTACGTCAGGAAATGCCTCAATAGGCGTATTTGCGAAACTGAAATATCCCCAAGCTGCAAGAATTGCAGTGCCAGCAAAAACAGTTAATTTGTTTTTTAAGCAAAAGGATATTAATCCACTTAATAACTTATTCATAATTACTTGGCGTTATTAAATGCGGTCATCAAAAAAAGCGAGTAGTCTCTGGCCACCACGTCCCCAACAGCAATACCACTTTCGATCTGCGTAAAGGTTCCAATCGTCTTACCCACCTTCACTTCTACTTTCGCAAATTCATTCGTGCCTACTTTTTTCATCACATAAGTTTTGTTGCTTTCAATGATGACAGACTCTGTTGGAAGGGCCAAAGCTCTTTTCCCAATGGAAGAGACCATCGATACAGAGGCAAACATCTCCGGCTTCAACAAGGCATCAGAGTTGTCTACTTCGGTACGCACCTTGATGATGCGTGAGTCGTGATCCAACATGGTATTGATTTTAGAAACTGCTCCTTTGTACAGCTTATCCGGATAAGCTAGGGCAGTTACTTCCATGGTATCACCCACATTTACCTTAGAAAGGTCACTTTCATAGATATTGGCCCATACCCAGATGGTTTTCAAATCCGAAATGGTAAAAAGGGAGGCATCGTTATCGGTACGGATTTGCTGCCCTTCGTTTACATTTCTTTCGACGATATAGCCGCTTTTAGGCGCATACAATTCAAATACTGCATCAGGCTTATTGGAAGTACCATAGAGCTCCAACTTCTTTTCCTTCTCCTGAAATTCTGCTAACGCGTTTTTGTATTGATTTTCTGCCTCGGTATAATCCTTGGTAGAAGCAATGTTGGATTTGAAGAGTTCTTTGGTTCTTTGGAAACCTTTTTCAGCTACATCAAGGTTGTATTTGGCAATCGAATAATCCTTTTGGAAGGCAATGACATCCGTACTTAGGATAGTCGACAAGCGCTGCCCAGCCTTCACATAGTCCCCTAAAGACACGTATACTTTCTCTACACTACCGCTGACGATTGGGAAAATTCGCACCACATTATCTTCATCAAAACTAATTTCACCGACAGTGTTGAACCTGCTGAAATCATTGATGCTATCCGCTGTAACCGTGGTAATGTTCTTTAAAGCTTCCTCACTTACCTTGATACTGGTGGCGGGGGTACTAGTTACCTCTGTTTCAGTTGCTTTTTCTTCAGAACAAGCCAATACAAGGGTGGATAGAAGTACTAGGAATGAAATTTTATAGCTATTCATAATTGTTTAGTTGTAAAGTTGATAACCCGTAGTGAACTCAATGTCAATTACTCGTTGTACGATCTCAGACTTAAGTCCAAGGTATTCTGACATGGTATTGATATACGTCCGCTGCATATCGAGGTACTGCAGGATGTTGATATTCTTGTTGTTGTAGTTCTGAAGCGCAGAGGTATTGAGTTGCTCGAGTTCCTTTAAGAATTCGATATTGTAATTTTCCAGCGCTGAACGTGAATGAAAATACTTATTCACAGCAGAATAGATCTCGTTTTGCAATGCAACCAATGCCTGCTCTGCATCTGTTTTTGCACGGTTGATATTTGCCTCTGATGCGGCTATGTTACCTTGGTTTCTATTGAAAATTGGCACGTCCATTTCAAAGACTAGACCTGAGTAGGGTCGGACATAGTTACTCCCCTTGTCATGAGGCTGGTAACCCAGCATGAGGTCTGGAACAGATCTTGACTTTTGTAGCTTCAGGTTCATTTCCTCGTAGGAAATTTCATTGAGCCTCGCCAAATAATCTGGGCGGTTTTCCTCAGCATAGCTGATCAATTCACCATAGTTCAACCGACTCGCATCGGGCAGGGCCAAGGATGATTCTTTGGTTTTGATGGTGACATCAGGCCTCAAATTCAACAGCATTCGGATTTCAGCCATCTCCATTTCCACCTCATTTTGGTTGGAAACGATGGTGTTCTGAAGCGTCAATAATTCGGATTTGAGACGAATCAATTCACTTCCAGGGATCTCTCCAACCTTGTATTGAATTTCATACTTGTCAATTAGCGACTTGAATTGAGCAAATACCTCTTTGTAGATCTCGCTTCTTTTTTGAAGCATCAGAAGCTGATGGAATTTCAATCCCAACTCAAAAACCAAACTTCGCTTTGTGTTTTCATACTGCAGTTGGTTTTGCTCCACTCCTATTTTAGCCAATTTTACCGCCCGGGTATGTTTGCCAGATACTGAAAACATAAAATCGAGCTGGATTAAACGCTGATTTTTCTGGTTGAAATATTCGTTTCGCTCTGCGCTGTACAAGTCTTGGTTCCAGTTGAAGTGTGGATTGTTCCAAGCCCTGGCTTGAAGCAATTCTCCTTCGGAAGCCTCCACCTGAAAATGCGAACTCAAGAGTGGTAAATTTTGCTCCAACAAAATACCGACCGCATCCGTGTAGGTAAGTTCAAGCACTTTGTTGTCCGCATTCATTGCTTGGGACAACAGCTTTTCTGGAATGGCAATGCAGAGCAATACCATTAGATATTTATACATAAATACAATGATGTTAAAGGATAAGAATAGAAAGCACCTCGACCTAAGTATTTAGACCGTGAGTGTAAAAGCCAAAAAATTGATGGCTTTTAAATCCTTAAAACACTGATGAAAATGAGGATGTCTTTGACTATCCACTGCGGGGTAGAAACAACGAATTGCTTGAAAAAATCTACTCCTGAAGAAAAATGAAAAAAGGAACTGTATAAAGT
>JBEDEY010000138.1:0-17071 GCA_041175425.1 Bacteroidota bacterium
TCAATACTTCGTACTTGGTACATTGTACTGTGGTCCGTCGACCGTCAGCCGTTGACCAATGTAGTGTATCGGTCAATTTAAAAATCTAAATCATCCTCTCCCTCCTGTGCCTTTACTCACATAGAGACAGTGCTGAATCCGCTAATTTTGTAAAAAATTAACCCCCATGAAATCGACCCTTTTTTCCGCCCTACTTTTGTTTCTCTCCTTTACGGCCTGCCAATCCCCTTCCAGTTCCAAAGCAGGCAATGTAGCGACCGAAACCTCATCCACCACTGCAGCTGGTTCAGTGGTCACACTAACCGTTCAGGAATTTGCTACCCAGAGTTCCAAGGGTACAATTGTAGATGTACGTACAGCAGGGGAAGTGGCACAAGGAAAAATTGAAGGCGCGCTAGTCATCGATTATTACAACCCCAATTTCCTAGACCAGGTTAGTCAAATTTCAAAAGATCAGGAACTCTACCTTTACTGTGCAGTTGGGGCTCGAAGTGAAGAAGCTGCCCGATTGCTAGTTCAGCAGGGCTACACCAAGGTTTACCACCTGCAAGGGGGTATTCAAGGCTGGAGCCAAGAGGGAATGGCAGTAGCGAGGTAATGGAGAAAGATACCTGAGAAATTGTGTGGTGGGATTTTCTATCCTAATTTTTAGAAAAACATGTTTCTTAGGACACAAAAAAGCCCTTAATTCAATGAATTAAGGGCTTTTTTCGGTTGCAGAGAGGAAGGGATTCGAACCCTCGATACCCTTTTGGAGTATACACACTTTCCAGGCGTGCTCCTTCAACCACTCGGACACCTCTCTGTTTGTGGTTTGATCCGCTACGCGAATCGGAGTGCAAAGAAAAAAATTATTCCTGCCGATTCCAAACGGCTTTCGGAAATTAAACAAAATTAGGTGCTGATCTCCCCAGCAATCGACTGCGTGAGCTGCAAGCAAATCTCTTCTCGGCTCAACTTTTGACCGAGCAGGAACATCAACTTCGTGACCGCTGCCTCGGTAGTCATATCCGCTCCACTCACCACTCCTACAGCTAGCAACTCCTTGCTCGTTTCATACCTACCTTGAATAACTCGGCCTCCATTGCATTGAGACACATTTAAGAGAATCAATCCCTTCTTGATTGCCCCTTCGAGCGATTTCATAAACCAGCCCAAGGATGGGCTATTTCCCGATCCATAGGTTTCCAAGACCACTCCTCGCAAACCCGGAATAGCAAAACAAGCATCTAAAATTTTGTCTGTAATCCCTGGAAAAAGTTTTACAATCATGACCCCATTGTCCAAATTATTCCGATTGATCAATTTTTGATTGGACACAAAAGGCCGAATAGCTGTCATATTGTAATCAATCACAATACCCGCTTCAGCTAAAATGGGGTAATTTTCCGATTCAAAGGCATCAAAATGAACGCTCTGCACCTTTTTGGAACGGTTGCCCCGCAGCAACATGTGGTTGAAGAAAATACATACTTCGGGCACAATGGGTCTACCCTTCGTTTTGGAAGTTGCGATCTCCAAAGAGGTCATCAAATTTTCACGTGCATCAGAACGCATGGCCGAGATTGGCAACTGTGCTCCTGTGAAAATGACAGGCTTATTTAAGCCCTCCAACATGTAACTCAGCATGGAGGCGGAATAGGCCATTGTATCTGTTCCATGGAGGACCACAAACCCATCGTAGCTGTCGTAGTTCTCCGTAATGATGTAGGCCATGTCCTTCCAATGGCTCATGGTCACATTGGAGGAGTCGATGGGCTCGGGAAACGAGATCACCGTGATCGCAATGTTCATGTTGGAAAGGATGGGAATCTTTTCCAAAATCTGTCCAAAATTGAAGGGGACCAAAGCTCCCGACTCATCGTAAGACATTCCCAAAGTTCCTCCCGTATAAATAATCAACACGGAAGATGCCTTACTTGTCTTGATACCTGTATTGAGACGAACGATCTTGTAATTCATTAGCTAATCTTTGTAAACAGTTTAAGTGCCTGAGCACTAGTTGCTTCCGCTACCTGAGTAGCGGGTATCTGAAGTAGATCCCCCACCCGCTCCGCAATAAAGGGTAAGTAAGCTGGGGCATTTCTTTTTCCACGATGTGGAACCGGCGCTAAATAGGGAGCATCTGTTTCCAAAACCAAATACTCCAAACCAATATACGGAATCACCTGATCCAAACCTCCATTTTTATAGGTGGCGACGCCCCCAATCCCCAACAAAAATCCCATCTCAGTAATTCGCTTTGCTTGGTCAAGAGTTCCTGTGAAACAATGAAAAATCCCCCTTAGCTTGCCATCATGCATTTTTTCAATAAAATCAATGGTCAAATCTATGGATTCTCTGCAGTGCAATACAATGGGTAGCTCCTTGGCTTTGGCCCATTCTACTTGGATCTCCAAGGCCACAAGCTGCCGATCTAGATTCGTTTTATCCCAGTACAAATCTGTCCCAATCTCTCCCACTGCAGCAAAGGATCTGCTGTCCAGCCAAGTTTCCATCACCTGCAGCTGCGCCTCAAAATCATCTCCCACTTCACAGGGATGCAAACCCATCATGGGCACACACAAGTCCCCATAGCGCGCTTCACAGTCCAGCATGCGGTCGATACTGTGCACATCTACATTGGGCATAAACACGGTGGTGACGCCTGCAGCACGGATTTCTTCTATGACCTGATCCCGATCTTCGTCAAACTTGCTGGAATAAATATGGGCGTGGGTATCGATCAACTGCATGAAGGAAAGCAGGGTTAAAGGGTCATTTATCCTTCAAAAATAAGAAACTATACCTGCAATATTCTGAAAGGAACAGATTGGTTTAAAAAAATTAGAGCGTTAGACCTCCTAATCCATTAACCTTCCAAGAGCTGGGTGGTGTATCCCTCTCCGACCAAAAAATCCAAGTAATCCGGTAATACCTTCTTTAGCTGCGTCTGGGTCTTTTGCTGATCATGAAAGACGACAATCGTGCCAGGGGCTGTTCTAGAAGTACAGGCCCGAATCAAAATCTCCGGAGACACATTCGCATCAAAATCATAACTCAGCAAATTCCACATCACAATTTTCTTAGCAAGGACTATTCCCTTAGCTTGCCCAGGACTCAACCAACCATAAGGCGGACGAAAAAACCGAGGGGTTTCCCCAACGGTATCGGCAAGGATGGCATCGCAGGCTGCAACATTCTCCAGATAGGCTTGTGTGGATGTTTTCCAACCGGCTAGATGATGATAGGTATGGTTTCCTAGCTGGTGTCCTGCTGCCGCTATTGCTTGAGCGAGGGCAGTATGCTTGCGTACATTATCCCCAACCATAAAAAAAATGGCTTTCATGCCCCGCTTCTCCAATTCCTCCAGCACCCAGTCGGTGATGCCGGGCACAGGCCCATCGTCAAAGGTGAGCGTAATTTTTTGTTCCAAGCTTGGTCCTTTCCAAATCCGATTGGGGTAGAGAGAGGGGATAAAAAACGGAAGTTGATGCAGCCTCATCTACTCGAAAACCGAAGACTTAAAAGCGTTAAATCATCATGAAACGGTACTTTTCTGGAGAATTTATCCATTGCCGATCGGAATTCAAGATGAAATTGAGCAGGATCATGGTCCTTGTTTTTGTCGATAAACTCCTTGAATCTACCCTCTCCAAACTCTTCCTCCTCTGGATTCATGGCCTCTGTCAAGCCGTCCGTGTAGAGGTGGATTGTAAAATCTTGCAACCCATCACGCATCCCTACTTCCAAAAATGGGACTAGTTCAAATGCGCCCAAGATAGTGGTACCTGCCTCCAAAAACTCCGGGGCACCTGTAGCTCCAGCTACCAATACGGGTGGATTATGCCCTGCATTTACAAAGCGTAAGTTGCCACTTGCAAACTCGTATTCTCCCAAGAAAAAAGTAATGAATCGCTCTCCTTTAGTTAAATCAAAGAGCGTAAAATTCAGTTGATGAATCAAGGTTTCCAAGTCCGTATGACTTCGCAAAAGGGTCCGAAGCGCAGCCTGAAAATTAGACATCAACAAGGCCGCTGCCATTCCTTTTCCTGACACATCTGCTATGCAGAAGTACAATTTATCATCACCGTTGACTATCAAATCGTAATAATCACCTCCAACCCTACTGTGTGGAATGTAAGTCACTTCGGCCTTCAAAAAATCTGAGTTCGGCAAGACTGCAGGAAACAAAAGTTGCTGCACCTGCGAAGCAATCTCCATCTCCCGTTTGACAACTTCCTGTTCCAGCTGCCTTCTCGCAAAGCGTTTATTTTCCAGGGCTACCACCAATATATTGGCTAAGGCTTGGGTGAAGTCCAAGTCCAATTCAAGCTCCTTATTTTTTTGTTTCAAAAACAAAATCGCAAGCAGCGTCTCCTTGTGGTACACGGGGAGGTAAGTCTCCAACTCTCCGAAAGAATACCCTTCTTCGAGGCGGATGGACAAGCTGCCAGACTTTTTATTTTCCTCCACAGCATCTGCTGAGAGTAGGACTGGAGTTTTTGACTTTACCCCATGAGCGATGCGTTGCTCAAAATCGCCTTCCTTCGCTACGTATAGAATAAGGGAGCGAATATCGAGGTGGACCAAACAGGTAAACTTGAAGATGTTGATCAGCACCTCTTCCGATTGGTTTTCATTTATGGCTTGCGTGATTTCAAGCAAGGCCTTGAGCTCCAATTCTTTCCGCTGGTATTTGTAGCTATTCGAATCCACGCTAGATCGTAGTATGGGCCATCAAACCCTTTTTTGTGGCCAGGTACAGGAGGCCCTTCCCCAGTTCATGCAGATCAATGTCCTCAAAGCATTCTTGATCTGGTGCTGAAAAGCATTTAATCCAGCCCTTGTCCTTGAGTAGGGTAAGCGTGGTGAGGAGCTGTGAATCCGGCCAACCCAATGCTTCTTGAAGGATTGAATAGGGTTGAACGAAATACAACTCGTCTAATAAATCAAATTCTTCGTCACTCATAAGTTCGCTCGGCTAACTCCTAAAATTAAGGAATCTTATTGAAAACTTGGCTAGTACCAAGCGGGCTCTAGGTTCTACAATAATGAGTCCCCACACCCACTACCGCTTGCACATGATTTTCCCTGTATTTCCCTTAACTTGGTTTCGTGAAAGCTCCTGAAAAAAAACTCCCCTCAGAAAAAATCATTTTAGGCATAGATCCAGGGACTACGGTCATGGGTTATGGTTTGATTTTGACCGAAGGTAAGAAATACAAGATCCTCCAATATGGAGTCATTCACCTCAAAAAATACGAGACCCACGAACTGAAACTCAAGAAAATCTTTGAGCGCATTTCAGGAATTTTGGAAGAGTTTGCCCCTGATTCGGTTGCCTTGGAGGCTCCGTTCTTTGGAGTCAATGTGCAATCCATGCTAAAGCTAGGCCGTGCGCAAGGGGTGGCGATGGCAGCCGCACTTTCCAAAGAAATTCCCATTACGGAGTACTCCCCAAAAAAGGTAAAACAATCCGTAACGGGCAATGGAAATGCCTCAAAAGAGCAAGTAGCTGCGATGCTACAAACTCTACTCGGCATTGAAGAACTCCCCAAACTGCTAGATGCAACTGACGCGCTAGCAGTAGCGCTATGCCACCACTTTCATGAAGGCAGGATGCAAACCCGCGGAAGAAACGAAGGATGGAAATCCTTTATACAAGAGAATCCAGATCGACTAAAAAAATAAACGGAGTGCTTACTCCGTTTTTTCTTTGGCTACTTTCGAAGGAAGCGTATACCCAATTGAGAGTTTCAATACAGAGTTGTTGACGTCAGCTTGAAAGTATTTGAAAGGCGCAATCCCAAAATCAAAGCTTGCTTGAAGATTGAGTTCAGCGGTCAATTGGTATCCTACACCCAAAACGCCTCCAATTTCATAACCACCTACTGGTGCGGTGTCGGTGATTTTTTCACTTCCCTTGGTATACGTTCTACCCAGTAGAAATCCTGCCTGAGGACCCGCAAAACATTGAAGTCTTCATTTACAGCATACCGAGCCAACACAGGAATATCCACGTAGCTAAAACTTTCTTGGAATTCTTGAGTGGTGCCAAGTGGTATGGTTTTAAATCCTTTGCCTGAATAAAATAGCCCTGGCTCTACAGTTAACTTTTCGGTTGCCTGAATACCATAATAGGCTCCAAAGTGAGGTCGAATAATGGAAGTGTAGTCGCGAATTCTTCCTTCATTAGATAAGTTAGCGGAACCAATACCTGCACGAATTCCTATTTGAGCTTGAGCAGCAGCGGCGAAAATTAAAAACGCGAGAAGGAAAAGACCTTTTTTCATAATAGGGGTGATTTTTGTTTCTTAAAACTAAAACAAGAAATGTGAAAATCTAGCTGGAGACGGATTTTTATTCTGTGAAACTTCGTTCGGAATCACTTAAAATTAACTGCTCTAGAAATCAACAAATTACCTTGTATTTGGAATCCCTCCCAATTTTTCCCAAATTTCATTCGCTAATAAAACCCAAACTACCCTTGTTTAGCCCTAAGATCCATAGCTCAGTGAAAAATTAGTTTTCTACAGTAAAAAATTAGTGCAGGTATTCAAATTCTCCCCTCATTTAAAATGATTCGATCGCTCCTTTTCTTTTTTTTGGCTGTCCTGCTAGTAAGCTGTGGCACACAATCCGATGAACAAACGTTTGATAGTTCCAAACTGCGTCGCGCAACTCCGGAAGAAGTGGAAGCCTTGGTGGAAGCCTTTATTCTTGCCGAAGATTCCAGCACCATCCATATTCCCGAGGGATTTTACCAACTCAAGACCCAACTCATTCTAGACAACAAAACCGCCATTCGCATCCAAGGAGATGGCATGGACAAAACGGTACTTTCCTTTAGAGACTTGAAATCAGGGGGTGAAGGGGTAAAAATCGTAGGCAAGGACATTACCATTGAAGAACTGAGCATTGAAGATGCCCCAGGCGATGGCATCAAAGCACAGCATACGGATGGGATCACCTTTCGAAAGATCAATGTGACCTGGACCAACGGGGATAAATCCAAAAACGGCACCTATGCCATCTATCCTGTACAGTGCAAAAATGTGGTCATCGACGAATGCATCGCCTCACACTCCAAAGATGCAGGCATCTACGTAGGTCAATCCGAAGACATTGTAGTAAAGAACTCCCTAGCCTTTGGCAATGTAGCTGGCATTGAAATCGAAAACTGCGACCGAGCTGAAGTCTATGGAAATACTGCCCGAGACAATGCGGGAGGCATATTGGTATTCAACCTTCCTGGTCTACCCAAAGCAGATGGTCGGCAAACCCGCATCTACGACAACGACATCATTGACAACAACCACGAGAACTTTGCAACTCCCATCGGTGATGGCCCCAACGGCAATACCGTCACCATGATCCCTCCAGGATCAGGCATTGTACTCTTGGCTGCCAAGGAAGTGGAAATCTTTAATAACCGAATCTTGCGAAACAAAACCTATGGCGTGGCTATTTCCAGCTATCAGGTGACTGGATTCCCTGCCGAGGCTCCCAACTGGTCTCCCTACACCACGGACATCTCCCTGCACGATAACGAATACGATCGTGGGTCCTGGAGCAGTCTCCCAGACCTTACCCGTGAATTGGGACAACTGGTCAGTATATACAATGCCCACGGTTGGCTAAAAACCCAAGACATCATCTACGATGGAATTTGGGACGAGTCCCTTGCCACTTCCATTGATTCCAATCCCATGCGCATCTGCATCCAGGAACCAAACATTAAGAACCTAAGATTTACCCGATTTTACCTCATGGAAGGCGAGGACAAGATCGACGCATTTAAGGATTATGCTCCCTTTGAGATCTGCAAACCTGCGCCTGCAGGGCAAGACTCCTTAGGTATCCTCCATTCAAAAATATTGTAAGCATGGAAGGGTCCTCTCTCAATTTTTCAAAATGGGCAATTGCCGTCCTTTTTCTTTCCCTACTCTGGTCCTGCCAATCCGAACAGAAAGAAGAAGTCCAGGCAGCGGGTCCTGAAGAAATTTTGGCTCCTGAGGAAGCTTCAGGCAAGTTCCCATACCGAAGACTCTCCACATACAGTTTTTTTGAAGGAGAACTCGCCCAGCTGACCCCCAGCGAAGCAGTGATTTCGTACCAGCCAGCCTCCTCCTTGTTTACGGACTATGCCCTCAAAAGTCGATTTGCCTACCTCCCCGAAGGAGAAAAGGCAATTTTAGCTGGAGAAGAACTGAATTTGCCACAAGGAACCATCCTAATAAAAAATTTCTACTATCCCAGCGATTTTCGTAATCCAGAAGGAGAGCGAAGAATCATCGAAACCCGCCTAATGATCCACGAGGAAAGTGGCTGGCAAGCTTATCCCTACGTCTGGAATGACTCCCAAACAGATGCCGTCTTGAAGGTGGTGGGCGCTGAGAAGAAAGTTCGCTTTATCAACCAAGCAGGTGAAGAGCAGGTCATCAATTACCTCGTTCCCAACAAGAACCAGTGCAAAAGCTGCCACAACAAAAATGAATCCTTGGCTCCCTTGGGAGTGCAAACCAGACACCTCAATCATGAGATCGAATTTGAAGAGGGTTCTGAAAACCAATTGGCACATTGGGCCAAACTTGGAAAGCTTGAAGGGTTCTTAGGCAAAGCAGCGCATCCTTCCTTAGTCAACTACGAAGACCAAAGCCAAGCCCTAAACGATCGGGCTATGGCATACCTAGACATCAACTGCTCCCACTGCCATCGAGCGGAAGGTCCTGCCAGTACTTCAGGGCTTTTCCTCACTTATGGACAGAAAGATCCTTTGAAACTTGGGGTATTCAAAACACCAGTGGCGGCAGGAAAGGGATCTGGTAAACACACCTACGATATCGTCCCAGGTCAGGCGGATGCATCTATCCTGCTGCACCGTATGAATTCAACCGAGATCGGAGTAGCCATGCCAGAGATTGGACGAACCAGCATCCATACGGAAGGAGTAGCCTTGATTCGGGCATGGATCAATCAGATGAACTAAGAATGACTCCAACGAAAAAGGGCCAGCTGATGCGGGCCCTTTTTCGTTGAGAAAGAATCTCTGAATTACATGTTATCGCTGCTCACCACTGCTGAGAAATATTCTCGGTTCATGCGCGCAATGTTGGTAATGGAAATGCCTTTTGGACATTCTGCTTCACATGCACCGGTATTGGTACAAGCACCGAAGCCTTCGGAATCCATCTGAGCTACCATTTTTTCTGCTCTAGTTTTGCGTTCCACTTGTCCTTGAGGCAATAAAGCCAACTGAGAAACTTTCGCAGAAGTAAAAAGCATGGCAGAAGCATTTTTGCAAGCCGCTACGCAAGCTCCGCAACCGATACACTGGGCTGCGTCCATGGCCAAATCCGCGATAGTTTTTGGGATCGGAATTTCGTTGGCATCAGGAACCCCTCCAGTATTGACCGATACATAGCCTCCTGCTTGGATGATTCGATCAAAAGCCGAACGATTGACTACCAAGTCTTTTACCACTGGGAAAGCCTTAGCTCTCCAGGGCTCAACGGTGATAGTTTCTCCATCGGAGAAAGAACGCATGTGCAACTGACAAGTGGTTGTCTGCTGTGGTCCGTGAGGCTTCCCGTTAATATACATGGAACACATCCCACAGATCCCCTCTCGGCAATCGTGATCAAAGTGGACAGGATCCTCGCCCTTCTCAGTCAGCTGGTCGTTGAGCACGTCCATCATCTCTAAAAACGACATGTCTTTGGAAATATGGTCAGCTACATAGGTTACAAATCCACCTTTATCCGCTGCATTTTTCTGTCTCCAGATTTTTAAATTCAATTTCATCTGTCTACGCTAGTTTTATATGAGGTCAATGACTTTGACTTTCGTTTTAATTGAAAAGGACAAAGCCTTTTGAGCTGATTGCCTACAAATTATTTATATGAACGCTGGGTAAGTTTGACATTTTCGAAGACCAACTCCTCTTTGACAAGTTCCTCCTCTTGGCCTTCTCCTTGGTATTTCCAAGCGGCCACATAGGCATAGTTTTCATCGTCACGAAGTGCTTCCCCATCTGGGGTTTGGTATTCTTCTCTGAAGTGTCCTCCACAGGATTCATTTCTGTTGAGTGCATCGTCCACCATCAGTTCACCCAATTCCAAGAAGTCAGCTACTCGATTGGCTTTCTCCAGTGATTGATTGAGTTCTTCGTTGGTACCCATCACCTTTACATTGGACCAAAACTCCTTTTTCAAAGCTTGGATTTCAGCCTTAGCACCTTTGAGTCCTTCTGCAGTTCGGGCCATTCCGCACTCATTCCACATGATTTTACCCAATCGCTTGTGGAAGTAATCCACCGGCTTAGTTCCATTGATGTTTAGGAGCGTGTTGATTCGACCTTGAACTTCCGCTTTCAATCTTGCGAATTCCGGATGCGTATCATCGACTGGCTTGGGAGCAAGCTGCGCCAAATAGTCACCTACAGTGTAAGGGATTACAAAGTATCCATCTGCCAAGCCTTGCATCAATGCAGAAGCCCCAAGTCGGTTGGCACCGTGCTCAGAGAAGTTGGCCTCTCCTAACGCATACAAACCGGGTACAGTGGTCATCAAATTGTAATCAACCCAAAGTCCACCCATGGTGTAGTGCACCGCTGGATAGATCATCATTGGCATTTCGTAAGGATCCTCTCCAGTGATCTGCTTGTACATATCAAAGAGGTTACCATATTTCTGTTCGATGATTTTTCGCGTATCGCGCTTGATCGCATCACGGAAGTCTAGGTATACGGCTTCACCCGTTTCATTGACACCACGGCCCTCATCGCATACATATTTCGCATTTCGGGAAGCTACATCTCGAGGAACCAAGTTACCGAAAGAAGGATATTTTCTTTCCAAGAAATAATCACGGTCCTCCTCTTTGATATCGTTCGCTTTGATCTGTCCTTTTCTTAGTTTTTCAGCAATCTCTTGTGTAGCTGGAACCCATACTCTTCCGTCATTTCGAAGAGATTCAGACATCAAGGTCAACTTCGACTGATGGTCACCAGAAACTGGGATACAGGTAGGGTGAATCTGCGTAAAGCAAGGGTTGGCAAAAAACGCCCCACGCTTGTGTGCTCTCCATGCGGCGGTTACGTTGGAACCCATCGCATTGGTAGAAAGGAAGAATACGTTACCGTATCCGCCAGTACACAAAAGCACTGCGTGTGCTGCATGCGTTTCAACAGCACCAGTGATTAGGTTGCGCGTTACAATTCCTTTGGCTTGGCCATCAATAACCACCAAATCCATCATTTCGGTACGTGGGAACAACTTCACCTTGCCATTGGCTACCTGACGGCTCAATGCCGAATAGGCGCCCAAAAGCAATTGCTGCCCTGTTTGGCCACGAGCATAAAAAGTACGGGACACTTGAGCCCCACCAAAGGAACGGTTGGCCAATAGCCCTCCATATTCACGGGCAAAAGGAACCCCTTGTGCCACACATTGGTCGATAATTTTTACCGAAACTTCTGCAAGACGGTATACGTTGCCTTCACGAGCACGGTAATCTCCACCCTTGATGGTATCGTAGAACAATCTGTAGATAGAATCCCCATCGTTCTGGTAGTTTTTTGCTGCATTGATCCCCCCTTGAGCTGCAATAGAGTGCGCTCTTCTAGGGCTATCTTGGAAGCAAAATGCCTTCACATTGTATCCGAGTTCCGCGAGGGAAGCTGCTGCAGATGCACCTGCCAAACCAGTACCTACGACAATCACATCGTATTTACGCTTATTGGCTGGATTAACGAGCTTGCTTGAAAACTTGTGCTTAGTCCATTTTTCTGCCAAAGGACCAGCAGGTATTTTGGAATCTAGTATCATACGGGACTATTTAGTAGCTAGAGAAATGTATGTAAAGAGGCATGGCTGCAAACAAGGAAGGAACCAAGATGCAGTAAAGGGTGCCCACCATCTTGATGGCAGGAGAGTATTTTTTATGGTTGAGTCCCAAGGTTTGGAATGCAGAGGCAAATCCGTGAGACAGGTGAAACCCAAGAAACACCATAGAAATCACATACAAGGCCACCATCCACACTTGCTTGAAAGCTTCATTGACGATGAGGTACAGGTTTTTGTATTCTTCCCCTTCGTAGGTCACCATGGGAACCTCTCCCCAGTGCATTTGTGCCCAAAAGCTTTGCAGATGGACTACCAAGAAAATAAGAATGATTGTTCCCAATACGCCCATGTTGCGAGAAGACCAAGCGGAGTTGGTGCTGCCTTTGGAGGTGGAATAAGCTACCGGACGAGCAGACTTGTTGTGCTGGGAAAGTAAAATGGAGTAGATGATGTGACCAATCACTGAAATGTAGGTCAGGTAGGACAGCAACTTTACTGCTGGATTGGTAGTCATAAACTTGGCATACATGTTAAATGCCTGACCGCCATCTCCTTTAAACAGAAGCAAATTTCCTGACACGTGGCCTGTCAAAAACAGGATAAGAAAAAGACCGGTCAGCGCCATAATCAATTTTCTTCCGAGGGTGCTATTCAAGGTTTTGGTAACCCAACTCATAATTAATTAAGATTAGTTTAAAACAAACTGGTTTTGCTATTCAATTGCCCAAATTTACATCCGAGAAGGCTAGTATCCAATCCATGAAAGTACTGCTTTCTTATTTTAAACGATTCTAAATAAGCGATCATTTCAATTGAGTAGAACAGGTGTTTTTTATGAGTTTCCAACAGTTTGTTCAATTTTATTGTTTTAATTTTTGATGGTTTTTCTCCATCCATCCGTTTACTTCGTATACACAGAAAATTTGGAGTGAATTCCTCCCGTCTGAAGCCATTCTCAATACCGAGTTTAATCTTAGAATAGTCACCTCGACCGATATGAAGCTTAGAATTTATTTTATTCTTTTTTGCATCACATTTTTTTCAGCCCTGGATGCAGCATGGGCTACCCACATCCGTGCGGGTGAGATCATTGCAGAACGAATTTCGGTTCAAACACTCACCTACCGAATCACCGTGGTTGGGTACACAGATACGCGCTCGTCTGTGGTGTTCGGCCCTGGTCGCATCAATTTTGGTGACGGGAGGGAAGAGCAGCTCAACACAAAAAGTGATTTTTCGCTGGTCGAAGATTTAGGTGACTTGATCGAAAAAAACACATTCGTCATCACGCACACGTTTCAAGGACCCGGTAAGTACAAGATTCGTTTCTTAGAATTTAACCGAAACGACCTCACCCTGAACATGAACAATTCGGTAGACACCCCATTCTATGTGGAAACCGAAATCACGATTGATCCATTTATTGGGGTCAACAACTCCCCTGTTTTGACCATCCCACCCGTAGATAACGGCGCGGTCAATGTGCGCTACATTCACAACCCAGGGGCATACGATCCGGATGGAGATAGCCTTTCTTACAAAATTGAAATCCCCAAGCAGGGATTTGAACGCGTAGTCAACAATTACCGAGATCCTGCAAGCGCAGAATTTAGCAAGAACAAAGAGGATGGTACCGGCCCTGCATTTTTGAGAGTGGACCCCATTTTTGGAGACCTCGTCTGGGATGCTCCCGGCACCGCAGGGCAATTTAGTGTAGCGATGCGCATCACAGAATGGCGCAAAATCGATGGGGAGTTTGTAGAAATCGGCTATGTGGTTCGGGATATGCAGATTATCATTGAAAACTCGAACAACAAACGGCCCAAACTTATCCTTCCACCCGACCTTTGCGTGGTGGCAGGAACACGAATTCAGGAAATCATCCAAGGAGAGGATCCGGACGGAGACCCTATCAAAATTGAGGTTTTTGGAGAACCCATGGAAATCAACACCTCTCCAGCGACCTACAAACCTGAAAACAAATTTCAGCCACAGCCAGGAATTGTAAATTTTGATTGGCAAACAGTCTGCAACCATGTGCGGGAACGGGAGTATGAGGTGCGCGTACGCATCACTGATCAGCCTCGATCTGGGCCAAAATTGGTAGACATCCAAACTTGGAAAATTAAAGTGATTGGTCCTCCACCCGTTTGGGATGAACTTGAGCAACTGCCGGGTAGAACGGTAAAGTTGAACTGGGATCCTTATGCCTGCGCTACATCTGCTCAAGAAATGCAGGTCTGGAGACGAATTAATTCAGACCCATACAAGCCAGACTCCTGCGAAACAGGAATCCGAGCCGGCTATGAACTGATCGGAACCACCGACATGACCACCTTTACCTTTACGGATAAAAATGGCGGAGAAGGACTCGCTCCTGGCAATACCTATTGCTACCGATTGGTTGCTGCATTCCCAACCCCAAGATTAGGTGAAAGCATCGTTTCTGAAGAAATCTGCATTACCATTGATGTAGATGTTCCTATCCTCACCAACGTGAGCATAACTACCACAAATGAAACAGATGGGGAAATTTTTGTCAAATGGACTCCTCCCTACGACTTGGATAAAATCCAATTTCCAGGCCCTTATTCCTATGAATTGATTCGAAGTGAAGGATTTACAGGCGCTCAAAATCGCGTGTCGTTGGGAAAAACTGCAGACACCTTGTTCACCGACAAAAAACTGAACACCAAAAACCTTGTCTACAATTACAAGGTGGTTTTGTTGGATAATAACGTCAAAATTGACACTTCCACTTCGGCATCCTCCGTTCGGCTAGAGCCTACGATCATCAATGAAGCGATTGAACTCAAATGGTCCTTTACTGTTCCTTGGAACAATTCCATCGCCCAATACAAACACGAGGTGTACCGCAATCGTACGGATCCTGCAGCAGCGGATGTAACCAATTTTGTGAAAATCGCCGAAGTGGATGTGACTCAGAAAGGGTTCCTTTACCTCGATAATGGAAGTTTCAACGGGGTCAAATTGAAAAAGGACCTGGATTATTGCTACTTCGTTATTACCAAGGGCGCTTACAATGTGCCTGGACTCGTGTATCCCCTGGAAAATAGATCCCAAATCATCTGTGCCAAACCAGATGACAACCGTCTTCCTTGTGCACCGGTGCTTACTTTTGAAGGGCCCGAGTGTACGGAGTATGTTGCAGAGCAATCCTGTGGCACGATTACTTACAGGCATGAATTGAGTTGGAAGCCCAATTTCAGTGGTACTTGCGACGATCAACTCAGTGGCTACCGACTGTACTTCAATCCAGAAGGGAGTCCTGATGGAACCTTCACCCGCATCGGTCAATATTCCTCAATACAGCTTCAAGCTACCTTGAGTAATCTTTCAAACTATAAAGGCTGCTATTACCTCACCGCAGTGGATCGCTCTGGAAATGAAAGCCCGAAAAGTAACGTGGTCTGCATCGACAACTGTCCAAACTACCTCCTACCGAATGCTTTTAGCCCCAATGGAGATGGACTCAACGATACATTTATGGCTTTTGATAATCCTTTCTCAAAATGCCCACGATTTGTAACCCAAGTGGAACTCTTTATTGTAAACCGCTGGGGTACAGAGGTATTTCGCTATACCAGCCAATCTGCCACTGAAAACGATCCATTTATCCGTTGGGATGGAAAAGACCCGGATGGAAATGAACTTCCAGCTGGAGCCTATTACTACTCTGGGACAGTCTTCTTCGATGTGGTGGACCCCACCAAGAAGCAGCAGACCTTGAAAGGAACGATTCAACTCCTTCGTTAATGCACAAGGAATCCATCTTACTTTTTGATGGACACTGCAGCCTGTGCAATGGAGCGGTGGATTTTGTACTGAAGCGAGACCCCCAAAAGAAGTTGCTTCTCGCCTCAATTCAAAGCTCTGAGGGGCAGCGCGTGTTAATGCATGCTGGACTACCCCCAACCTACTTGGACACACTCGTCTTGGTAGAAGCGGGGAAGGTTTACCTTGGAAGCACCGCAGCACTTCGGGTGGCTCGACTTTTGGGTTGGGGTTGGCCCCTCTTCTACGGGCTAATTATCATCCCTAAAGGAATTCGAGATCGTATCTACCAGTGGATAAGCCGTCATAGGTATCAATGGTTTGGCCGAAGAAATACCTGCAGGATGCCTACAGCGAGTGAACGCCCACATTTTTTAAATGAAGACCATCCCCTACTTAAGTCGCTTGAATAATCATCCAATAAATGGGCATCCCCAGGGTAAGGTTGAAAGGGAAAGTCACTGCCAGGGCCATCGGAACATAGAGCCCTTCATCAGCTTCCGGATTGGATAACTTCATCGCTGCGGGTACGGCAATGTAGGAAGCAGAGGCAGCAAGAATCGCAAAAATTAGCCGATCACCAACCTCAGGACTGACCCACTGACTGATATATGCCACAAGCACCCCATTCATCAAGGGTACAAGGGTGGCGAAAAGGGAAGAAAAATAACCTGTCTTGAAAAATGCTTTCAATTTTCTTCCGCTGGTAATGCCCATGTCCAATAAAAAGACAGCCAGAAACCCTTTGAAAATGTCCGTAATAAAGGGTTTGATCCCCTCAGCCTGCTTTTCATCAGCGATCAATCCAATGACCAAACTTCCCAGAATCAACAAAACCGAGCTATTGGTTAAAGCATGAATGATGATTTGTTTGATCCCTCCTTCCGACTTGGACGGGGTATATTTTCGCAGCAAAATCACACCTGAAATAATTGCTGGTGCCTCCATCAAGGCCATAACCGCAACCATGTGTCCACCAAAACCAACACCCTGTGCCTCCAAAAATGCAGCCGCAGCTACAAAGGTTACCGCAGAAATGGATCCATATGCAGCAGCAATTGCAGCGGCATTGGGTACCCCTAACCTTCGCTTTAGGATAAAAAAGGTGTAAAAAGGGATTGAGGCAGAAAGCAGTACACCAAAGGCAAGAGCCCAAAATATTCCAGTTGTAAATTCGCTATGGGAAAGCTCTTGACCTCCCTTAAACCCGATGGAAATCATCAAGTAGAGCGCTATGAACTTGGCACTAGTTGGGGGGATTTCTAAATCACTCTTCAGCTTCACTGCCAAAACTCCTAGAATAAAAAAAAGGAGGCTTGGATTGCTGAGGTTGTTGATAAGAATCTGAAAATCCATGGCACAAATATCCTTCCTGAATGCATTCGAAAAAAGTAAAACATAATATATTTTAATTCGTTATCGTTTTTGAATTAAATTTACTTATGAAT
>JBEDEY010000139.1:0-3415 GCA_041175425.1 Bacteroidota bacterium
CCAGATTTGATTGTGGAAATTCTTTCCCCTGGAAATACCAAAACCGAACTGAAGTTTAAATACCAGCTCTATGAATCGCATGGTGTAGCTGAATACTGGGTAATCCATCCAGATTATCAAAATATTTTCCAATATACCCTAGTAAATGACCAGTACATCCCTTCCAAATTAATGACATCGGGCCATGTGCTTCATTCCAAGGTATTGGAAGGGTTTAGCTTGGATTTGGAAGATTTTTTTGCGGATATAGACTGAGGAATTGGTTTACGTCCTCTTCTGTATCCAAATCCACTGCTCCAAGCGGGAAATCAAGTGCACGCACCTCTGCTTGATGTTTAAAAATCACTTTTTTGGCCCCTTCAGATCCGGTTAATTGCAATAATTCCTCAAAGTATCGCCTATCGAAAAGTGCGGGCACTCCCAAGGTACTGGAATAAGCTGCCGCCACGATCCCTTTGCCGGAGGTTTCCTTTGTAGTAATCAATTCGTCTAGGAGGGAAGCATCCACAAAAGGCTGGTCGCACAACATCAACACCACGTGATCGATCACTTCCTTTTCCATCAAAAAGCGAAGACCTGCCTGCATGCTGGAGGACATTCCCTGATGCCAATCCGGATTAACAATAAATGGAGAGCTTGAATAATCAAAGCCCGTTTGGATGAGTTCTGCATTAGCGCCAAGCACAACCACCAAGCAATCTGCTCGGCTCTTGTTGGCTTCATCAATGGCTTTTTGAATTAATGTTTTTCCTTGAAATCCGATAAGTTGCTTTGCTCTACCCAAACGGGAAGATGAACCAGCAGCCAAGAGGATAATTCCCGTTTTCATTCGCCTACTTCGTGGATAGGACCTTGCTTGTCTCGAAGAGAGCCTGCTGCTTTCTTACGCAGGACGGCCGCAATTTCTGCAAAAATGGAGAGCGCGATTTCTTCTGAAGTTTCAGCACCTAAATCAAGCCCAATTGGAGCATAAAGGGCATCTCGAAACACTGGAATTCCCTTTTCTTCCAGGCGGTGGATCAATTTGTCTGTCTTTCGCTTTGGACCCAAAATACCGATGTAGGGAAGCATACGCGTTGTCAATTCTTCGAGAACTCGCAGTTCGTAGTCAAAATTATGGGTCATCAACAGCGCTACGGTATGCAGGTCGGTTTCTAGCTGCTCGACCACCTCATCGGCAGGGCCTTGGATGATTTTGGAAGCACTTGGGAATCGGGTAGGAGTGGCTAAAGCTTTTCTACCGTCAATGAGGTGAAGCTCATAGCCCAAGATCTCTGCCAATTGCGCCACAGGCAAGGTATCGTTGCCAGCACCAAACAAGAGGACGCGAACAGGAGGGGGGATCAACTCAAAAAAGACGGATAGGGAATCCAACTCGGTAAAACAGTGAATCCGATTGGTGTGCTGCTCAAATCCAGCTACTTCTTGGGCAATGGCAGCCCGGAAATCAGAAGGAACCTTTTGAAAGGAACCGAATTCCTGATTTCCCTGCCGGAGGTAAACCGTACCAATTTGCTCGGATTTGGCTGCTTTTAAGGAAAAAATGGTCACCAAAAGGGCCATTTCTCTTCGACTTAAGGCTTCTTTGATCAATTCGATGGGATGATCCGCCCGATCCAAAGCGATGGGCTCGATCAGGAGGTGAATGATCCCGTTGCAACCCAAGCCTACTCCAAATTTTTGATCATCCTCGTCAGTGGTATCGTAGGTGACGAGCATGGGCTTCTGCTGAAAAATCACCGTCTGCGCCTTTCGAAGCGCATCTCCCTCCAAACATCCCCCGCTGATTGCACCCGTGAGGCGTCCTTCTTCGGTAACCAACATGCGAGCCCCAGGACGGCGATAGGCAGAACCATCTACCTGGACTACCGTGGCCAAAGCCATAGCTTTTCCCTCCGCCTTGGCCTGTTCGTAGCCTGCCACAAGTTGAATCAACTCTTTCATGCGGTCATGCCTGGGCTGGATTCAGATTTTGGAGTGAGTTTTTGAAGGGAAAATAAGAAAGAGAAAAGGGTAGATACCAAAAGGTAAGCCACCATCACATAAACAGATCCCGGGAGGATCGTTTGTATTCCAAACCAATCACCTGTTGTCACAATGAAATACAAGGCATAGCAAGTTTTTAAAAGCTCCCAAAGCCAGGCATTTGGATTTCTATCCATCAATTCGGTGTAGGCAAATACAGTTAGGAATACGAATCCGCCATAGAAGAAAATACCTGGAGCGCCAATGGTAGCTAAATTTCCAAACAGGTAACTTAAAAGCAGGAGTAGTACGATGAGTTGCCCAAAGCTCCAGATTCGCATCCCAGATGTTAGGGTAGGGTTGTATTTCTCAAAATGGTAGACATCTTGAATTTTGGCTACTGGATACTTTTCTGCCACATCAGCTGGACGCCATCCGAGAGGCATAAACCAAATTTTCAACTTATCCATCCAGTTTCTAGCTCTCCAGGCATCGGTAATCAGGAGCCAGAGGTGCATGAAGTTAATTTTGATCGGATTCCAGGTTTGCACGGGACGAGTGACCCCATACACTGCAGGAATATCTTTCCGTTCCTCTTGAAAGGTTCCAAACCATTTGTCCCAGAAAATAAAGATCTGACCATAGTTCTTGTCCAGGTATTCTGGATTGATCGCGTGATGCACCCTGTGGTGGGCAGGCGTAACAATGATTTTTTCGAGAATACCCATGGAGCGGATGTGCTGCGTGTGGTACCAAAACTGGGCAAAAAGGTGGAGTGGAGCTACAATTCCAATTACCTCGGGAGGAATGCCAAGGAGTGCAGCGGGCAACAAGAAGACGGTGAAGATTTTGAATATCGAGGAAATGCTTTGACGGAGTGC
This sequence comes from Bacteroidota bacterium, assembly GCA_041175425.1. Taxonomy (GTDB): domain Bacteria; phylum Bacteroidota; class Bacteroidia; order Cytophagales; family Cyclobacteriaceae; genus Algoriphagus. The sequence continues at coordinate 2,847 of JBEDEY010000139.1, forward strand.
ACAGGCCAGGTTAAACTCTTCGGAGGAATGGTGCACGATGTGGTTGTTCCAAAAGATATTGTACTCGTGGGCGATTCTGTGGGTCCAGTAACCTGCGAAGTCTAGGGCAAAAAAAGCGAGCACATACACCAACCAGGTTGCTTGAATCTCGAAAAAACCAAACTGAGCATAGAGCCATTGGTAGGAAATCACCGCTACACTAAGTCCCAAAACGTCTTTGGTGACATTGGTAATCCCAGAACTCAAGCTGGCCACCATGTCGGACACCGGCACGGTATCTTGGCCTTTAAACAAGCCCCAGGCTTTTTCTAATAACACCAACACAAAAAATGCTGGCATGGCAATCAATAATATCTTTCCGTACGCTTCCATCTCTTAATTACTTATTGCCTTAAATTTATTGATAAACTCGTATCCATTCAACAATTGTTTAGTTTGTCTGGAAATTTTACTCAAAATTTGATCCTATACCTCAAAATTCCTACAGGATTGCCCTGATTTTACATGAAAATTCCCGCACTGTCTGAACTCAAAAAAGAACTCAACTACCTCGATGAAAAGGAGTTAGT
>JBEDEY010000140.1:0-4270 GCA_041175425.1 Bacteroidota bacterium
ATAAGCAGGTGGATGTCATGGGTGCCCTCGTAGGTAAGCACGGACTCCAGATTCATCATGTGACGCATAATTGGATATTCTCCAGTGATGCCCATTCCACCATGAATTTGACGCGCCTCACGGGCGATATTCAATGCCATTTCCACATTGTTTCGCTTGGCCATAGAGATGTGAACCGTCTTGGCAGTGCCTTCATTCATCATTTTTCCGACTTTCCATGCCAAAAGCTGTGCCTTGGTGATTTCGGTCAGCATTTCAGCTAATTTTTTCTGGGTCAGTTGGAATCCAGCAATGGGCTTTCCGAATTGAATGCGCTCGGCAGCATACTTTCGAGCAGATTCGTAGCAATCCATGGCAGCACCGATGGCACCCCAGGCAATTCCAAAACGGGCGGAATCGAGGCACATCATGGGTGCTCCCAAGCCAGATTTATTGGGCAGGAGGTTTTCCTTGGGAACCTTGACATTGTCAAATACCAACTCACCGGTACAGGACGCTCTTAGTGACCATTTGTTGTGTGTTTCGGGGGTAGTAAAACCTTCCATCCCACGTTCCACGATTAGGCCATGAATTCGACCTTCCTCATTTTTGGCCCACACCACGGCAATATCTGCTTTGGGAGAGTTGGAGATCCACATTTTAGCACCATTGAGTAGGTAGTGGTCGCCCATATCTTTGAAATTGGTCACCATGCCACTAGGATTGGAACCATGGTCTGGCTCGGTGAGTCCGAAGCAACCCAATAGCTCACCAGAAGCGAGTCTTGGCAAGTATTTTTTGCGCTGCTCCTCGGAGCCAAACTTGTAGATCGGGTACATCACCAAGGATCCTTGCACGGAGGCGGTGGAACGCATGCCTGAATCACCACGCTCAATCTCTTGCATAATTAGGCCGTAGGAGATGTAGTCCAAACCGCCACAACCGTATTCGATGGGGAGTTGAGGTCCGAAAGCACCTACTTCACCAAATTTTTTAACAATTTCATACGGAAAATGTGCCTTCTGAGCCCAATCTTCGATGTATGGAGAAATTTCTTTTTTGACAAAATCACGGATGGATGAGCGGATCAACTTTTGTTCTTCGGTCAACAAATCGTCCAGATCTAGAAAATCTACCCCCTCAAACTGATCTTGCTTTAGCGATTTGTGGATGGCTTGGGTCTCCATAGTATATTTGGTTTATTAGTGGGAATCGACCACATTTGTCGGTGATTTTGTGCGTCAATTCTGCTGTGAAATTAAGCAGAAAGGTGCTGAAAAAACTACCTTTTTTTAAAAAATACATAATGAGCGACACCCAAATAGACCCAAAGATTTTAGAAAAGATCGAACTGCTGCAAGAAAAGTTTAAAGCCTCTGGTCAGGACATGATTTCTTACTTAGAAGGCTTGTTGTATGCGGATTATTTAACCTATTGGGAGTACATCAATTTAGACACCCTGCTTTCTCTTCAGCAACCCAAAACAAGCTTTAAAGACGAGAAAATCTTTATTATTTACCATCAGATTACCGAGCTTTATTTCAAACTTATTGTTTCAGAATTGGAACAAATTGCAGACGAGAAACCCCTTTCTGAAGAATTTTTTAAAGCCAGACTGGAGCGGGTATTGATGTATTTTGATCACCTGATCAGTTCCTTCGCCATGATGTGGAAGGGGATGGAGAAAGAACAGTTTCTCAAATTTCGAATGTCTCTTTTGCCTTCCTCAGGATTTCAAAGTGCTCAGTTTCGAGAGATCGAATTGATGGCTACGGATGCTTGGAATCTGGTGACAGTAGCCAAGCGGAGCCTTTTTGGATCAACCTCTACGGCTTCCGAGCTCTTTGAAAACTTGTATTGGCAGCAAGGTGCGATCGAATTGGCTACGGGTCAAAAAACCTTGACACTGAAGAGTTTTGAAGCCAAATACGGCAAGCATTTGGTAGAGTTGATTCAAGGATACGGTGAAAAAAACATCTGGAGAAAATATTTGGAACAGGTAGATCCATCTTCCGAACTCAAAGAATTGATGCGCCAATTTGATTTAAAAGCCAATGTTTTTTGGCCTTTGGCCCATTACAAGTCAGCCGTTCGGTATTTGCAGCGCGATCCTGTGGATATTGCTGCGACAGGGGGAACCAACTGGCAGAAATACTTGCCTCCGCGCTTTCAGAAAGTGATCTTTTTCCCAGACCTCTGGACCCAACAAGAGCAAGAAGAATGGGGTAAGGGTTGGGTCGTAAAGGAAATTTTTGGAGAAGAGATTCAAAAGGGATAACTTAATGTATTGTTGAGTTACCCATGGAACTTGTTTATGGGGTATTTTTTAGTCTAAACCGAAAAATCCTTACCTATGAAACGCATGCTCTTGTTCCAATTTTGCTGTTTTGTGCTCTTCAATTTCTTTTCGCAAGATGTCAATGCACAGCAATCCAAATTTTCACGGATGGCCTTTGGCTCCTGCAATCGCCAAGATGCTCCGCAGCCGCTTTGGAAACCCATTCTGGCTGATCATCCAGACTTATGGGTGTGGATGGGGGACAATATCTATGGGGATTCCCCTGTGATGGACACCCTCCGTACCAAGTATCAGATGCAGAATGCCAATGTGGATTACCAGCTTTTGAAAGCAAGCACTCCCTTGATTGGTATTTGGGATGATCACGATTATGGCATCAACGATGGAGGCAAGTACTTTGCCCAGAAAAAAGCTTCGCGAGATGTCATGTTTGATTTTTTGGAGGTTCCTGCCGATGCACCCGAACGGAAGCGGGAGGGAGCATATTCTTCCCATACGTATGGGGAAGGAGAGCAGCAAGTAAAAGTGATTTTGCTGGATGGACGCTATTTTAGAGATTCGCTCATGCGTATAAATCGAGTCTATCAAATCAATGCTACAGGTCAGATTTTGGGTGATGCGCAATGGAAGTGGCTTGAAAATGAATTGAAGACAAGTACTGCTCGAGTCAATTTTATTGTATCTGGAATTCAAATCTTGCCTACTGAGCATGCCTATGAAAAATGGGCTAATTTCCCTCAGGAGCGCGAAAAATTATTGAATCTAATTGCCAACTCTGGCGTGCAAAATCCAATTTTAATGAGTGGTGACCGACACATTGCCGAGATCATGAAGTTGGTAGATCCACGATTTCCAAAGGGTCTTTACGAAGTCACTGCAAGTGGCCTGACCCATACTTGGTCGGGAATTGCAGAAGAGAAGAATGGCTTGCGTGTATCTGGCTTGATTGCCCAGCTCAACTATGGCTTGGCAACATTTGATTGGGCCAAAGATGAACTCCTAATTGAGATCAAAGGCGAAAACGGGCATGTGCATGCACATCAAACTCTTTTCTTAACCAAAAAGTAAAGCTTACTAATTCTGGATGTTCCATAAAAAAGGGGAATAAGTTAGCTTATTCCCCTTTTTTATGGAACCTGTTACCAGGCTATGCCATAATCGTCGCCATAATTACTGGCACCGCCCCAGAAGCTTCCATGCTTCCAGTCAAACCAGATGGCAGTGAGGGGACCAGAAGTTTTGTTCCAAAAGTCCATGGTATAGCCTCGCTTCAACAGGTCTCTACGAACCCATTCTGGGGTATCCTCTCTTAAAGTAATCGCTCCAGGTCGTATTTCATGATCGCCAAAGCTACTTTGCATCTGGTAGGAGTTGAAGTTAGGTGCTTCCACCGCTTCCTGCACATTCATGTCAAACTCTACCACGTTCAAAAAGAATTGCAACAAGTTTTGGTCCTGTGAATCGCCTCCCTGTACCGCAAAAGCAAGGAATGGTTTGCCATCCTTTAGGGCCATGCTAGGGGTGAGGGTCACCCTAGGTCGTTTTCCGGGTTCGGGTAGGTTGTAAGGATTGAGGGTTTGATCCAAGACAAAGCTTTGCATGCGCTGAGAAAGTCCTACGCCAGTATTTCCTGCGATCACGGCTGGAATCCATCCTCCCGAAGGGGTAACCGAAACGACCCATCCTTCCGCATCAGCGGTCTCCACCGAGGTCGTGCCTCGCTGAAAGTTTTCAATATAGCTTTCTGTTACTTCGGACGGGGTCAAGGAAGCTATAGCCTCTGATTTTTTAGTAAGTAGATTCAGGTAGGGATTGCTACCCCCTTGAAATGGATAAGGATCGCCTGCTCCAATTGTTGGGTTGTTGATTGACCCAATCAACTTGGCTCTTTCCTTGGCATATTCCTTTGAAAGCAGGCCTTTCATTGGTGATTGGACATAAGCTGGATCTCCATAATAGAAATCACGATCGGCAAAGGCAAGACTCATGGCC